>JAJZSX010000543.1 GCA_021849435.1 Actinomycetes bacterium
CGCCGACTGCCCGGGCCACGTGCAGTACACCCGCAACATGGCCACCGGCGCCTCCACGGCGGACCTCGCGCTCGTCGTGGTGGACGTCGCGCACGGACTCAAGGAGCAGACCCGCCGCCACCTCTGCATCGCGGCGCTGCTCGGCGTTCGCGGCCTCGTGGTGGCGGTCAACAAGATGGACGCGGTGCACTGGTCGCCCGCGGCCTTCCAGAGCGTCGTCGACGAGGTGGAGACCGTCGCCGGTGAGCTGGGGTTCGACGCGATCACCTGCGTGCCGACCTCGGCGCTGCTCGGTGACAACGTCGTCGACGCGTCCGACCACACTCCCTGGTACCCCGGCCCGACCGTGCTCGAGGCGCTCGAGTCGAGTGATGCCGGTGCGTGGACGAACTCGACCAATGGCCCTCGACTGCCCATCCAGTGGGTCCTGCGCCAGCCCGGCGGCGGGCGGACCTACGCCGGCATGGTCAACGGTGACACTCTGCACGAGGGAGACGTCGTCACCCTGCTGCCCGCGGGCATCGAGACGACGATCACTGCCCTCAACACGTTGCACAACGGTCCCGAAGTCCAAGCCGGTGCCGGACTCTCGATCGACGTGGCGCTCGCCGACGAGACTGACGCCGGACGCGGCGACCTGCTCGCCTGCGCGCCGCTGCCGCGGGTCACGCGCGAGATCACGGCGACCGTCTGCTGGTTCGGCGAACGTCCGCTCACTACCGGCTCGCGCCTACGACTGAAGCACACGACACGGGTCACCCCGGCGCGCATCGTCGGGCTCGACGGCGTCGTCGACGTGGCCACGCTCACCGTCGAAGACGGCGACGAGCTGCGCACCAACGACATCGGCTTGGTCCAGTTGCAGACCGCAGACCCACTGGTCGTCGACGACTACCGGGACAACCGGGTCACGGGGAGCTTCGTGCTGATCGACGAGGTGACCAACGCCACGGTCGCGGCCGGCATGGTCGGGCGCGCGGCCTTCCTCTAGGTCGTTCGCCTCGAACCTAAAACTGGACGAGCATCGAGATCAGGGCGATGGCGAGTAAGACCGCGATGACGTCGATCGAGCGCGTGAGCTGGCGACCCTTGGCGACCTCGGCCACACCATTGCGGGCGATCTCGCTGGCCACCGTACGCTCCAGGGGCAACGTTCGCGCTTCGAGGTGGCCGGCGATGGCGAGATAGCACAGCAGGCCCACGATTACGAAGGGTCGCCGCAGTGAGTCCGCGCTTCCGCCCGTCGCCGATACGGCCAGCCCACTCAAGACCAGGAGATGGACGACCCTCGCCGCCCAATTGCGCCGTTCGGGGAAGCGGCGACGCTGGACGACCGCGTCGGCGCCGCCGGCGACCGCCACGGCCCCGGCTCGCATCACCGCGATGACGGTGAACGTCGCCACGGCGGCGAGGACGTGGACGAGGAACAAGAGGTCGAAACCGACCGACGCGGCAATCACGTCTCAGACAGTAACGCCTCGGCTGCCCGATACGGGTCGGTCTCGCCGGCGATCAATGCGGTGACTTGGTCCGCGTAGGCCGAGCCCTCGGCCAACTCGCCGATACGTGCGCGCAGCATCACCGACAGAACCCGGTCCAACTCGGCGCGTGCCTGGGTCGCTCGGTGCTGGTCGTGTTGGGCGCCGGTCACGAGTCGTCGATGGTCGATGATCGCGCGCCAGAGTTCGTCGGTGCCCGCCCCCGTGCTGGCCACGGTCTCCAGGATCGGCGGGCGGGGCTCTTTAGCGCTGCCGAGCTCAAGCATCTGTTCGAGGTCCCGACGGGTCTCACGCAACCCCGCTCGGTCGGCCTTGTTGATCACGAAGATGTCCGCCACCTCGAGCAGGCCGGCCTTGTTCGCCTGCATCGAGTCGCCCCAACCGGGGTTGGTTACCACGATGGTCGTGTCGGCGGCCGAGGCGATGTCGACCTCCATCTGCCCGACGCCGACGGTCTCGACGAACACCACCGAGAACCCCGCCGCGCCGAGTACCCGGATCGCGTCGGGCACGGCGAGCGAGAGTCCGCCGAGGTGGCCACGCGTGGCCATCGAGCGGATGAAGACGTGATCGTTGGTCGCGTGGTCCTGCATGCGAATCCGGTCGCCGAGGATCGCGCCACCGGTGAAGGGCGAGCTCGGGTCCACGCAGAGCACACCGATCTGGTCGAAGGCCTGGGTCCCGTCGAAGGAACCGCTCGCGAGCGCCGTCTTGATCAATTGGTCGGTGAGCGTAGATTTCCCCGCGCCGGGCGGACCGGTGAGCCCGACCACGTAGGGGGCGGGCGTCGAGTAGGCGCGTGAGACGGTCGCGCGCTGATTCGAGCCGCCGGACTCGACGTAGGTGATCAGGCGCGCCAGGGCCGTGCGCGACCCCGTGCCCGCTTGGGCGATCAACTCGTCGGGGTCGCGCGCGATCATCGAAGACGCTCGATCCGGGCGCCGAGGCCGGTGAGGCGTCCCACGAAATCGTCGTACCCGCGCTCGACGTGCTCGAGCCCCTCAACCGTCGTCGATCCCTCCGCGACGAGGCCCGCGAGCACGAGCGCGGCGGCCGCGCGGATGTCGGTCGCGCGCACCGTCGTTCCGACGAGGTGGCCGACACCCCGGATCATCGCGTGATGGCCGTCGGTGGTGAT
>JAJZSX010000544.1 GCA_021849435.1 Actinomycetes bacterium
ACGGGTGCAAGCAATCCGAGTATCCGCTCGTGGATATCGCAACCGGGAGCACTTCAAAACCGCCATCTACTTCCACCTTGGCGGATTGGCCCTTTATCCCCAAACCCACTGAATACCCGGAAGCGCCCAAAGTAGTAACGCCATTACTACTTTGCGCCGATACGAGCGTGGCTCTCCGCCGCCCACGTCTACTGGCTGTGCCGCACGATGCGGTGCACTACAGGAGATGTGGAAAGAGGAATTTTGAGGCATCACGTTAATACAGACAACCTGAGCGCTATCGCGCTCGGTACACCGACCGAGGTCGTCGACTTCAAGACGAAGACCCCGAAACTCGACAGTGACGGTAAGAGCATCTACAGCCTTCCCGCCGCTGCCATGAGTGGCGGTGAGCAGGAAATCATCGCGGTCAGGTCAACGCAGTTTGCCAAGGGTATTACTGCGGGTACCGCCGTCAGGTTCATCGAACTGGTGATTTCCAACTGGGAGTTTTCCGGCAAGAGCGGAGTCACGTTCTACGCAGAATCTGTTCAACTCGCCGAAGCCACCAGCGCAACTGTCCCAGCCAAGCCCTCGACGTCTGTCACGGCCTAACCACTGACGCAACGGGTTCCGGGGGTTCACGCTCTCGGAACCCGTCGTCCAAAGGAGATCATCATGACAACTCAACCACGAAAGAGGCCGCTGAATTTGGCGGAAAAGACGAATTGGAAGGCAGCGGGGGAACTCATCCGAGACTGGTGGGTGAACGCGGTGTTGCTCGGTACGCCGAGTGCACTTTTGGCGTTTGACTACTTCAGGTTCGGGCGGACGCTGACGATCATCGCAGGGGTACTACTCATCGCAGTTGGTGCAGTAGTTCAACCCATTCGGCGATTGATAGTGCGCAGCTGGCACGCCGCCAATGTACGCCGCAAGGTGTATCGGGCGATGACCCACGAACGCGGCATCCTGCGCGAACGACCACCGCGAATCAAGAAGGTACGGCCCACCGAATACGGCGATGCGGTGGTACTTAAACTCGGACCTGGTACTTCGGTTAACGACGTCACACTCGCCGCGGACTCCCTCGTGTCCACTCTGAAGGCTCACGAAGTGCGGGTCAGAGTCCACACCGTCAACAAGAACCTCGTGTCGCTCACAGTCATTCGTCGTGATCCGTTCGACTCGGGCACGATACCATGCCCGCTCCTCAACGTGGATCGTTTTGACATCCGCGAGCCGATCCCGCTTGGTCTTAATGAAGAGGGTGTAATGACCCTCCTGTCGTTAATCGAACAGAACGTCCTCGGGGGCGGAGCGCCGGGTTCTGGAAAGTCGGCCGCGTTGTCCATACCCGTCGCAGCCTGCGCACTCGACCGGAACGTCGACCTCTGGCTCTTTGACGGCAAACTGGTCGAGCTCGCGGCGTGGTCGATCTGTGCGCGTCGCTTCGTGGGGCCCGACCTCGAACTCGCCATCGCCGTACTCGAAGAACTACGCGATGAGATGGATTCGCAGTACCAACAAATCCTGGCACGGGGCCTGCGTAAAGTGCCTCGTGACGGCACCATGCGCTTTCACGTCGTCGTCATCGACGAACTCGCCCTCTACGTCGCGGGCGTTGACAAGAAGCTCGCCGGCCAGTTCGCTGAACTGCTGCGTGACCTGGTGTCGCGAGGTCGGGCGGCGGGCGTGATCGTCCTTGCCGCGACGCAGAAACCGTCCGCCGACGTCATTCCCTCAGCGCTGCGCGATCTCTTCGCCATCCGGTGGGCCTTTCGCTGCACCACCCGAGAGGCGAGTGACACCGTGCTCGGCAGCGGTTGGGCGTCCCGGGACTTCTCGGCGGCGGACATCGACGCGAACAACCAAGGCGTAGGACTGCTGCTGAACGAGAGCGGCACGCCAATTCGCCTCAAGACGTTCTACCTCAGCGACGACGACATCCGAACCATCGCCGAGCGGGGTCGTCGACTTCGCGACGCTACCGAATTCGAGGCCGAGTACGATTTCGAGCCCGAGGACAACCCGTGGTAGTCAACCGCTCCGTTGGTGCGCTGCTCGACGATCGAGTGTTGAGCGGTGTCGCGGCACGTGCCCGCACCACGGCCACCCTGGAGCAGTTCGACGAACAGGGTGAACGCTGTGGCTGGTGCGCTCACCCGATCCGTCTGATTGGCTCGGTAACGTCAGTGGACGCAGCGACCGGAGAGGTCGTGCGCACCTACTCCACGAACGACGAGCCCGACGGGTTGCTGCTGAAGGCCTGCGGCACGAGAAGGGCCACTCGGTGTCCCTCGTGTGCCGCCACCTACGCGAGCGACGCGCGAATGCTCGTGCGCTCGGGACTGTCGGGTGGCAAGGGCGTACCCGACACAGTGTCGACGCACCCAATGGTCTTCGCCACGTTCACCGCCCCGAGTTTTGGTACCGTGCACGGTACTCGCTCGAAGGATGCACCCTGTCGACCCGGTGCCAAGGGTCAGCGTTGCGCCCACGGCAAGAGTCTCAGTTGTTGGGTTCGACACCACGACGGCGACGCGGTACTGGGTGAGCCGCTCTGTCCCGACTGCTACGACTACGAACGCGCGGTGCTCTGGAACGCGACATGCCCCGAACTCTGGCGGCGCACCACCATCTAC
>JAJZSX010000545.1 GCA_021849435.1 Actinomycetes bacterium
CTCGGAGCAATCAACCAACGGAGGTGACCACGTGATATTTGTCGGAGTGGACTGGGCCGAGGCCCACCACGACATCTGCGTCCTCGACGAGGCGGGAGAGGTTCTCGCCAGGAAGAGGATCCCTGAATCGCTTTCCGGCGTTCGGGCGCTGCACGAGTTGCTGGGCGGGCAGCAATTCGCATGCGAAGACTGGTCGGGTAATCCGCCTGAGTGAAGCAGATACGGACCAATCCCTTTTGATCTCCGCAAGTGAATCTTGCCTCATGGAGTCTGGGCTAAGTCGCATCCCGCTACGAGGGTTTGCCTGCTTATCGGAGGCCCGGTTCGATCCGAGGCTTCCTGGTTGAAGCACTGGTCCGAGAAGAGTGCTCCGTCGTCGGGGCCACGAGGGGAACGCCCACTCCGTTCCCCAATCGTCTTGCTCGCTGTGACGTAACGGTCACAGTAGCACTCTGGGTGCCACTGTGACGTAATAGTCACACTATGCTAAAGTGTATCATTGTGACGATAGAGTCACAGCACGGGAGGGGCTCATGGTCGAACACTACGTGGTGAGGTCACCCGAAGATCTCGGACGCACCATTGCCGAAATCCGCAAGTCCCAAAACCAGACCCAGGCGCAACTGGCTGCCCACAGCGGCATGAGCCGAGATTCTGTCGCTCAGCTCGAGCGAGGCCGCCAAGGCCGGTCGATTGAGTTGCTCCTGCGACTTCTGCGCCGACTCGGCGCAACGATCACGATCACTGTGGAGCGCCCTGATGGCGAGGCGTAAGCCGCCTCTCGGGGTATGGCTCTACGGCATGCGCATCGCCGAGATCGCCCCGAAAGGTCGCGGCAACGACCTCACGATGCGCTACACCGATGAAGCATGCGCTCGATGGCCGGGCAACTCACGGATCCTGTCGTGCTCGCTGCCACTAAGCCGCTCCCCGCTAAATCCGACCGAGTATTTCCGAGGCCTGCTTCCCGAAGGCCAGCACCTCCAGTATCTGGCCTCTCAGGCAAAGGTTGCAACTAGCGACCTGTTTAGCCTTCTCGCCCGCTACGGACGCGACGTCGCTGGCGCCGTCGTAGTGTCCGCCGACGACCCCGCAAAACGAGCCGGCGACGCAATTCTCTACGATGGCGAAAGCCTCGCCGATGAAGTCGCCGGCCTAGACGACCGACCGCTCGCGCTCTACGACGACAGTGAGCTCTCGCTTCCCGGCCTCCAAAACAAGCTTCTGCTGATCAAGACCGACGTCGGGTGGGCCCGACCGGTGGGTGGCCGCCCCTCGACACACATCCTCAAGGCCGAGGACCGTCGCTACCCCGGGCTCGTCACCATGGAACACGCGGCAATGACCCTCGCCCGCCTACTTGGGTTGACGACCGTCGAGACGGAGATCATCAACCTCGGCGGGATCGACTGCATCATCGTGTCCCGCTTCGACCGTGCTTTTGACGAAGTAGGCAAGCTTCACCGGATTCACCAAGAGGACATCGGTCAAGCCCTTGGAATGAACTCGCAGGCCAATCGTGGCCGGGCCAAGTACGAAAGCTACGGCGGACCGAGTCTTGCGAAGGTCGCCGGGCTCCTTGACCAGTGCGCAGCGTCACCAGAACGAGAACTGGCCCAGCTAGTACAGGCCGTAGCGTTCACCGCAATCATAGGTAACGGCGATGCACACGCGAAGAACCTGAGCCTGCTCCACACCGAGCCAGGTGTTGTCAAGCTCGCCCCGCTGTATGACACCGTCCCGACTGTGCTGTGGCCGAAGCTCCCAGATCGCGCAGCGATGCACGTCAATGGCGTCACCGTTCTCAGCCGGGTCGCTCTCAGCGATGTAGTCGCCGAGGCGACGCGATGGCCGCTAGATCCGAACACAGCCGAAATGTCCGCCATCGGCGTCGCGAAAGGCGTCCTCAACGCACTTGACATGGTCCCAGGGAGTCTCGCCAAAACAATCGCCAAGCGCGCCGAGAAGTTCTTGAGCAACTGAATCAAGTCAGTACGAAGAAACGATGGGCCCAGTCCTCGAATCGGCTTGCACGACCGAAGGACGCTGCTGTCGGTTTAGTTGACGTTTGCTTTCCATAGTCTCACGCCGCGACTTCCACTTCGTCAACGGCCTGAATCACGGCTTCAAACTCCACAGACGTCATCTGTCCGAGACTGCGCTTGCGACGTCGACGGTGATCGGCCCGTTGGATCCACGTGACGATCTCCACACGAAGATCCTCTCGCGTCTCCCACCTCTTCGTGCCGCGCACGTTGTCCTGCGACAGCGAGTGGAACGACTCCATGCGCGCGTTGTCACCAGCGGCGGCCACGCGCTGGGCGTCCTTCTTCGTTCCGCGCACGGTCTCACTGATCTGCACCGGGCGCTCGGCTTCGTCACGGCCCGCGAAGCCGTGCATCTCCCAGACACACGGCCGTCTCTCTCGTATCTCCGCCACGCATCCCGACGGCGCGAATCAAGATGAAGTAGGGATGAAATTCGAAGAATAGCGCAAAGTCGGCTCGACCCCTGGGAGAGAAACCCTACTTGAGCAGGTGCTTTGCCACCACGACGCGCTGGATCTGGTTGGTGCCCTCGTAGATCTGGGTGTTCCCTCCAAATCGTCCGCCCCGTC
>JAJZSX010000546.1:0-2322 GCA_021849435.1 Actinomycetes bacterium
CACCGCGACTGGCTGTCATTGGTGTGTACGCGCCCGCCAGATGCTGACGACCTTGGGCGTGACGTATCGAGAAGCTGATATCTACGGAGACGAGGCCGCGGTGCTCGCCGACCGGGGCGTCGTCTTCGCCTTCCCACCGGTCCTCGTCAACGGGTTGCGAGTGATCGCCTACGGCCGGTTCTCCGAGGGCCGTCTGCGCGAGGAGCTGGGTCGATGACGCTGCTGCTCGGGGGCTCGCTCGCCGCGGCGTTCGCCGCGGGCATGGTTGCGTTCTTCGCGCCGTGTTGCGCCGGGGTCATGTTGCCCGCCTACCTGGCGGCCATCGGTGGCGGCCGCAAACTTAAAGTCGCCCGCCTGAGTGCGCTCTACGTCGCGGGGGTCACGGTGGTGGTCCTGCCGATCACCATGGGCGCAGCGAGCATCGCGTCGACGATCACGCACTGGCACGCACAACTCTTCACCCTGGGTGGTTTGATGATGATCGGCGTGGCGGTTGCGCTGTGGCGCGGCTCGATGTTGTCGCTCAACGTGCCCCAGCCCCGAATGACCGGTTCACTGTGGTCCGTCTTCGGCCTCGGCGCATTTTCTGGCGCGTCGACCGCGTGCTGCGCCCCGGTGCTCGCGGGGGCGATCGCCCTCTCGGCGACGAGTGGAACCGTGACCGGCGGGCTGCTCCTCGGGGCGGCGTACGTCACGGGAATGATGGCGCCGCTCATCCCCATCGCGCTCGTCACGGGTCGATATCGGGGTCGGATTGGCGACAAGCCCGTCACGATCTCGTTCAAGAACCACCACAAGCGCATCGGCGTCATGCGCCTCGGCGGGGCGGTGATGTTCGCCGGCTTCGGGGTGCTCTTCATCGTCCTCGCGCTGATCGGTAAGTCGAACACGGCACCGGCGTACCAGCGCGCGATGGGTGACTGGGTGCGCGGGGTTTCCGCGCACCTCGACGCGGTGCCCAACGTCATCACCCTGCCGGTCTTGGTGACGGTGGCTGGGGCATTCGCGTGGTACGTCGTTCGAGGAAGGAAGATGCGTCATGACGCAGAGCAATCGGAACCATCGGACACCAACACGTCCCTCGACCCCGAAGGGGCCAACCAAACAACCGAGTCCTAACCCACCGTCGAGGGCAAGCGTGGCGCAGCGGGCGCGGCGCCAACGCGCTCGTCGTCGTCGCGACACCCGACGTGCCGGCTGGATCGCCGGTACCGTCGCCCTCGTCGCGCTGAGTTTCGTCGTCCCACGGCTGCTACACGCCAACGCGGTGCCGACGCCGCGCGGACTACCCGCCGGTGTCGCGATCGGGACGGGACTGCCCGCCGGGTCGCGCGTGCCGGCGTTTTCCGCGCACAACCTCCTGACCGGGCGCGTCATCTCCTCAAACTCGGTCTTTGACCACAAGACGCTCCTCTTCTTTTCCGAGGGTGTCTCGTGCCAGGCCTGCTTGGAACAGATTCACAGCATTCAACAAGTCGGTGATCAACTGGCCCGACGTGGTATTCAGCTGATCTCGATCACCCCCGACCCGGTCGGCGTCCTGCGTCAGGCCGCCGCGGACTACGGCATTACGACACCGCTCATATCCGACACGAGTTTGAACCTGTCCACGGCGTTCAACACGCTCGGCCTCGGGATGCACGCGACGACCCCCGGCCACGCGTTCGTCTTGATCTATCGCGGCCGCGTGCTGTGGTATCGCGATTACTGGATCACCAACCAGGAGATGTACGTGAACCCGAGTACGTTGCTCAGTCAGATTCCCAGGGCAACGGCCTGAACGTCTCCGTCTCACGGGCACGATCGGTGTGAGTCGGCGATCGGCGACGCTGCACCTCGAGCCGTGAACCGTTCTGGCGAGCGCCGCATGGCGCTCCTCGTGATCGCTCTGACGAGTGGGACTCGACTCGGTTCGGTCCGCTCCGGCCCCCGCCATCTGTCCGTAGGTACGACCGGGACCGCGGGTCGTCGCATGCCGTCAATCTACGGCGATTCCCGGTGCGGCGTCATGCACTTTCCCGGTGGCGAGACCTCGTGACAGGGTGCCTGACGAGTTCGGCCCTCCGTTGGTCGACGCCGACTCCAGGGCGACGCCGCAACTGCGTCACAGCAAGGGCTATGCGAATTCGCCGGCCGCGTTTCCCGTCTGAATCGCGATCCACGACCGCGGCGACGAAGTGACCCGAACGTCAGGTAGCAATCCAACCGGGCCCCGAGGGGCGTGGGTCCTGCGGCGGCGGCGAGCCGATCTGAGTTCGTTACAGACGGAGTATCTGACGAATCGTGCTCGCCACTTCGCGCAGCGCTTCACCGCCGTCCTGT
>JAJZSX010000546.1:2332-2617 GCA_021849435.1 Actinomycetes bacterium
GGTTGACTGCATCGACAACGCAGTGCTGGAGGTGATCGTTCAACAGCCCAACGGTCACCTCTTGCAGCGCGGCACTCACCGATCCGATCTGGGTGACGATGTCGGGACACCAACGGTCGTCTTCGACCATTCGCTGAATTCCTCGAACCTGACCCTCAATCTTGCGGAGCCGGGCCAAATAGTCATCCTTGCCCGACGCGTACCCCCGACGTTTTTTTGGTGCGGGGCGATTCGCCATCATGGCGAGATGTTCTTCGGAATGTGGAGGTGTCACCCGGCTGCCTT
>JAJZSX010000547.1 GCA_021849435.1 Actinomycetes bacterium
GAACGCCCACGCGAGCACGACGAGAACTACCGCGATCAGCACCGAGCCGGCGGTCGCGACGGCCCCGCCACCGGTGATGACCGTGACGTGCACGCCGAGAAACTGGATAACGATCGACGTCGTCGCGAGCCCTGCCACAAGTGCCACCTCTCAGGCCACGCTATCGCGCCAGCTACCGAGCGTTCACGTACTCCAGCAGGTCGCGCCGCTCGACCTCAAGCTCGCCGACGCGAGCCTTCACCACGTCGCCGATCGAGACGAGCCCGACGAGCTGACCGTTCTCGACGACCGGGACGTGACGGATGCGCTTGTCGGTCATGGTGGTCATGAGCTCGTTGAGCGACGTCGACTCGTGGCACGTGATCACGGCGGTGGTCATGAGCGCCGCCACGCGCAGGTCGAGGGCGTCGGCGCCCTCGCGGGCGAAGGCGCGCACCACGTCGCGCTCGCTCAGCATCCCGGTGAGCGGTCCCGTGCCGCCGGTCACGACGAGCGCACCGATCCCGCGCTCCTTGAGCATCGCGATCGCGTCGTGCACCGAACGCTCCTGATTAATGGTGGCGACGTCGCGCCCCTTGGTCGCCAACAAGTTGGCTACATTCACTCCGGCCTCCTCAACTCGCACGAGTAGTCCTCGTAGCCGGACCCTAACGCGAGTCGATACGAGTCGCAACGAGATGACTCGTGCACTCCTTCACGAATCAGAAGGCGGGGGTCGTGAACTCCTGGAGCTTGTTGTGCCGGTGGAAGGTCTCGATGGTGCGAACGGTACCCGACTGGGAGCGCACGACGAGCGACTGGGTGGTCGCTCCGAACTCGGTGAAGCGCACGCCCTTCAAGAAGTCGCCGTCGGTGACCGCGGTCGCCGAGAAGTAGCAGTTGTCCCCGGTCACCAGGTCGTCGGTGGTGAGCACCCGGTCCAGGTCGTAACCCATCGCGATGGCGGTCTCGCGCTCGACCTCGTCGCGCGGGTGCAGCACGCCCTGGATCTCGCCGCCCAGCCCCTTCAGCGCCGCGGCGGCGATGACGCCCTCGGGCGTCCCGCCGATGCCGAG
Organism: Actinomycetes bacterium; assembly: GCA_021849435.1. The sequence continues at coordinate 1,056 of JAJZSX010000547.1, forward strand.
CAGCAGGTCGGCGCCCGAGTTCGGCCAGCCGGTCGCGATCGCGCCGGTGACGTCACCATCGGAGATCAACAGGACTCGCGCCCCCGCCTCGCGCACCTCACCGATGAGGTCGTGGTGGCGGGGCCGATCGAGCACGACGACGCCGAGCTCCTGAACCGGCTTGCCGAGCCGCTTGGCGAGCTCGCGCAGGTTCTCGGTGGGCGTGGCGTTGATGTCGACGGCGCCGCGCCCGCGCGGACCGACGGCGATCTTGCGCATGTAGACACAGGGGCCAGGATTGAACATGGTGCCGCGCTCGGAGAGCGCGATGACCGAGACGGCGCCCTTGCGGCCCATGGCGGTCATCGTCGTGCCGTCGATGGGGTCGACGGCGACGTCGACCATCGGGGGCTCCCCATTGCCGATGTGCTCGCCGTTGTAGAGCATCGGGGCCTCGTCCTTCTCACCCTCACCGATGACCACGATGCCGTCCATGGCGACCGCGCCGAGCACGAAGCGCATGGCGTCCACGGCTGCGCCGTCGGCGGCCATCTTGTCGCCCCGACCGGCCCAGCGGGCGGCGGCGATGGCCGCCGCCTCGGTGACGCGGATCATTTCCAGGGCGATATTGCGGTCTGGTACCGAGGGTGGTTGCACGCTAGGAAGCGTAGTCCGCGTCGGGAGAGGGGGTCCGGCTGAGCCACCTCGTCGAAGCGGCAATACTGGATGGGTGAGTTCGTTGTTGGTCAAGCCCGCGGGTCCGTTGTCGGGCGATGTCCAAGCCTTCGGCGCGAAGAACGCCGTCTTGAAGCAGATGGCCGCCTGCCTGCTCGCGAGCGGCGTGCACCACCTGAGCAACGTGCCCGCGATCAGCGACGTCGCGGTCATGACCGAGCTGCTGCGGGCGGTGGGCTGCGTGGTCGAGACGGGCGAGCACCGCCTCACCATCACGGTTCCCGACGCGCGCGACCTGCACCCCATCGCGCCCGCGCACCTCTTTGAGGCGATGCGCGCCTCGATCGTCGTGCTCGGCCCGCTGCTCGCGCGCTGCGGCGAGGCGCACATGGCCCTGCCCGGGGGCGACGACTTCGGCCAGCGCCCGATCAATTTCCACACCGACGGCCTCTCGGCGATGGGCGCCGACTTTCACAACGACCGCACCTCAATCCACGCCACGACGACCCGCGCGCGGCTGCGCGCGACGCGCATCACGCTCGAGTACCCGAGCCACACGGCGACCGACAACCTGCTGATGGCCTGCGTGCTGGCCGAGGGCCGGTCGGTCATCGACAACGCCGCGCGCGAGCCCGAGGTCGAGGACCTCGGTCGCCAGCTCATCGCCATGGGCGCGCGCATCGAGGGATTGGGCACGTCGCGGCTCACCATCGACGGCGTCGAGACGCTGCACGCGGCCGACCACGAGGTCATCCCCGACCGCGTCGTCGCGGCGACCTACCTCGCGGCCGGTCTGATCACCGGCGGCGCGGTGCGGGTCATCGACGCGCGCGCCGACCACATGGAGATGCTGCTGCACAAGATCGAGGCGATGGGCGGGATCGTGGACGTGACCGGGCCGGGCGTC
>JAJZSX010000548.1 GCA_021849435.1 Actinomycetes bacterium
TCTACTTGGATCACCTGTTGGGCGAACTGGCGCGCCCGTCGCTCCTCGTTTCGTTCCTCGGTGATGTCCTCGAAGGTGATCTGGCGTCGCGGTGCGGTCGTGTCTAGCGGCAGGGTGACGACGTCGAGGCGGTAGTCGTGACTGTCGGCGAGCGAGAGGACCCGCCCCGACAGCGCCCCGATATCGAGGTCGTCGCTCAGCACCGCGGTGATGGCGCGCCCGACGACCGCGGCGCCGAGCAGCGTCGTCGCCGCCGGGTTGGCGTCGATGACGACGCCGTGATCGTCGATCACCACGATCGGCGAACGATTCGACTCAAAGAGGCGACGGTACCCTGCCTCGATTGCGAGCGTGCGCGCGGCGGCCTCGTCGATGCGCTGTTGCGTGAGCCGTTCAGTCTCGATCCGACGCCCGAAGATGATCGCGACGAGGATGATGATCGCAAAATTTAGGAGGTCGTCTCCGGCGTGGCCCTCGTCGTGGGGGAGGGTCAGGTCGGGGAGCCAGAGTATGAAGGTCCAGATGGTGGTGGCGGCGGACCCTGCGAGGCCGTAGCGCAGCGCCGCGTAGCCGATGGGGATCACGAGGACCGCCACTGGGACCCCGGTCGGGAGTGATTGGTTGATCAACGAGGGGTGCAGGTCCACGAAGTAGTGCACGCCGACGATAATCAGCACGGTGACCTGGATGATCCAGAACGGCCGTTCGGTGACCGGCGGCCGCATGATCCGTTCGATGATGGAACGGTGCGTCAGGTCGGAGTTAGTCGATGAGGTCATTGTTCGGTGCGCTGACGAGTCGATGGCTGATGGCGTGGGTGACCGCCTCGGTGCGAGAGGTCACGCCGAGTTTGCCCAAGATGTTCGAGACGTACCCCTCGACGGTGCGGATGCCCAACTCCAGTTCTGCGGCGATCTGCTTGTTCGAGCGGCCCTGGGCGAGTAGCTCGAGCACGGCGGTCTCGCGGGGCGTCAGCGTGCCCACCGTGGGCGCGACGGCGTCACGTCGGCGGACCAGTCGTTTGGAGACCTGGCGGTCCAGCACGAAGACGCCGTCGTAGACGGCGCGCACCGCGTCGATGAGCTCCTTGGTGCTCGCGGTCTTCAAAAGGTAGCCGCCGACCCCGACCTCGAGGGCCTCGGCGACGTAGGCGTACTCGTCGTAGGCCGAGAGGATCAAGATCCGCACCGCCGGCTTGGTCGCGAGGATTGTGCGCGAGAGCTCGAGCCCACTCATCGACGGCAGGTTGACGTCGACGAGTGCCACGTCGGGCGAGAGCACCGCGAGCTGTTCGAGGGCCTCCTCACCAGATCCCGCGGTGGCGATGACCTCGATGGCGGAGTCCTGCTCGAGGAGCTGACGGGTCCCCTCACGCACGAGGGCGTGGTCGTCGACGATCAAGACGCGAATCGGATTCGACGACGTCGGGCCCTCTGCGTCCGCGGAGCGCTCAGCCCCCGGTGGAACGATCTCGTCACTCATGGTCCCCCTCCTCAACGATCACCGAGATCGTGTATCGGACTCCTTCAATGTGCCACAGTACGCACCGTGGTGCGCACCGTGATTCGCGGTGTGTCCGTGCCCCCGCAACCTCCGGCAAGTCCCCCGACCCTAGCCCTCAGCACGGTGAACCCATTTGATCAGGGATAGTGACTCTACTTAATTTTACCACTCTAGGTAAAGTCTCGCACTTGACAACGGTCCGCCTGAGTGATAGTACCTAAGTAGATAAGTAGTAACACGGTAATACTTAAGTAGTTCAGTACTCGATTAGTAGAGGGGGGCGCATGGCCTTACAGACCGACGTGACAAGGGAAGGACAACGCGACGTGTCCACCGGCGCACACCTGATTGACCCGATTGCGGTGGCGATCCGCACCCGACGCCCCGAGGATCCGCCGAGCGGGCGCTTCAACGAGACGGACCCGTCGCCCGGCCTCGACGTGGCGCGCAACCCTCTCGTGGCGAAGATTCTCCATGACCGCAAGTTCCAGTTCCTCATGATCCTGCCGAACCAGATCATCTTCTGGCTCGTCATCGGGATTGGCCTGCTCGGCACGGTCGTGCCGGGTCTTAACTTTGCCACGGCGATCACGTGGTACCTCTGGTTCGCGTTGGTCTTCGTGATGATGGTCGTCGTCGGTCGCGCGTGGTGCGCGATGTGCCCCTTCGGTGGGTTCGGCGAGTGGGTCCAGCGCCACACGTTCTGGCGGCGCAAGAACAGCAGCATCGGGCTCGGTCTCAAGATGCCCGAGAAAGTAGCGCAATACGGGTTCTTGCTGTCGGTCGCTGCCTTCTTGCTGCTCACGTGGATCGAGGAGTTCTTCAACATCGCCGGTCCGGGCAACCCGGCGTCGACGAGCTTCATGGTGCTCGGCATCGTCGGCAGCGCCCTGTTGTTCTTCCTGCTCTTCGAGCGCCGCACCTTCTGTCGCTACGTCTGCCCCCTGACGGCGTTGATTGGAACGGTCGGCACGATGGGTTCGGTCGCGGGTTTTCGTACGCGCGACCGCGAAGTCTGCCAATCCTGTGAGACCAAGGACTGCATGCGCGGCGACGCCGACGGCTACGGCTGCCCGTGGTACACGTGGCCGGGCAGCTCGGACTCGAACT
>JAJZSX010000549.1 GCA_021849435.1 Actinomycetes bacterium
GACGCGCCGTCGCCCGTGAAGGACGGGGTCGTGCCGCCGTAGCGCTCGGCGACGATGCGGCCCGCCTGCACGACGAGCACGGCGTTGGTCTCGCCGAGGCTGCCGTCGGCGAAGCCCTCCTCGATGACCGCCTCGAGGTCCGCGCGACGCGGGGCCTCGGGCCACTCGTGCGTCGGCCAGGGGGTGTTCGCGGGCTGGTCGTTCCAGCGCGGGGTGATGGTCGGCAGCGCTGACACGGTCCTCTCCTGTGACACGGCCTCGGTACCGTCGAGGCATGTCCGAGACTACGTCGCGCACCACCCGATTTCTCTACCGGCCCGCGCGGCCGCGACACGGCTCGACGTGGTACCTCGTCGAGGTGCACCGCGACGCACCGGTCGTGGCGACGGTGGCGCCGGTGTGGCGGGTGCTCGACGAGCGGGGGGCGACGATCGCGCGCCGCGGCCAGCGCGACGTGGTGGTGCGCGGCCCGTGGGAGCCCACGCCGAGTCGGCGCCATCACCGTGCCCCGGTCGAGGACCGAGGGGGGACCGTGGTGGTCGAGACCGGCGTCGATCCGGTGACCTCGCGCTTTTCAGGCGCGCGCTCTACCAACTGAGCTACTCGACCAATCCTCGCCACCCGAAGGTGTCGAGCGGACCTGACGGGATTTGAACCCGCGACCTCCGCCTTGACAGGGCGGCGTGCACTCCGAGCTGCACCACAGGTCCTCGGTATCGCCGGACCAGTTCCGACGACGCGAAGGACCAGTCTATACAGTTCTGGGCCTGGCGTCTTTCGCCGGCGGGCCCGACGAGCCCGGGTTCAGTCGAGGCCCAGCTGGCGGCCGAGCTGCTCGTCGCTCGGCTCGACGAGGACCGTCCCGTCCTCGAAGAGGATGGTCGGCACGACCCGGCGCCCGCCGTTCAGGCGCTCCACCTCGGCCGCGGCGCCCTCGTCGAGCTCGATGTCGGTCCACTCGAAGGCGACGGCGTGGTCGGTGAGGAAGGCCTTGGAGCGGGTGCAGTCCCCACACCACGAGGTGCCCAGTACGCGAAGGGTCATGGATCGACCTTACGCGGAGCGGCGAAGCACGAGACAGAAGGGGTGCCCCACCGGGTCCAGGTAGACCCGGAAGGTCTCGCCGGGCTGGAAGGCGGCCTTGGTAGCGCCGAGGCCGAGGACGAACGCCTCGCCCTCGTCGAGGTCCGAGACGTCAAAGTCGAGGTGCAGCTGCTGGGGTACGGGCCCTTCCGGCCAGGTCGGCGCCAGGTAGTGCTCGGCCCGCTGGAAGGCGATCGCCGGCTGGCCCTCCTTGTAGATCTCGATCCACTGGATCTCCTCGATGGGCGTGTCGCCGTACTCTTCCATGTTCCAGCCGGTTAGCTCGGCGTAGAAGTGGGCGAGGGCGACCGGGTCGGGGCAGTCCAGGGCGACGAGCATGAAGTTGAGGTCGATCATGGCCCCAGGGTATCGGCCGCTCGATCCCGTGGTTAAGAAGCGCCTAAGGGTCCGACGGACCGGGTTTAAGGTTCGGTTAGGGCCAAGGAGGTAGTCACGATGGGTGGATACGGCTGGCAGTACGGACAGGGCGGCGGTCCCGGTTGGTGGGTGGTGATGGTGATCTTCATGATCCTCTTCTGGACGGTGCTCGTGATGGGCGTCGTCTACTCGGTGCGACACTTCCGCGGCTACCACCACGACCACCACGACCACCACGGCCATGGCGCGCCGTCGGGCCACGGACCGGCTGACGAGGACGCGATCGAGATCCTGCGCACCCGCTTCGCCAAGGGCGAGATCGACGAGGCCGAGTTCAAGAGCCGACTGGCGCTGCTCCAGGAACGTCGCTGAGCGAACTGCCCACGGGCGGGAAGCTGAAGACGAGCGCGAGGCCCCCGAGGTCGCTGCGCTCGGTCGTGAGCGTGCCGCCCAGGGCGTCGGCGACGTCGGCCATGATGCTCATGCCGAGCCCCGAGCCCCCCGAGGCCCGCGACCGCGACGGGTCGAAGCGTCGGAACTGCTCCAGGCGCTGGCCGTAGGAGGCGTGCGGGAGCCCAGGGCCGCCGTCCTCGATGCGCATGATGACCGGGTCCGTGCCGCGCAGCGTGATCCGGATCGGGTCGGTCGGCGCGGTGTGGCGCACGACGTTGGAGAGGGCGTTGGCGAGCAGCCGCTCGACGTACTCGCGGCGCCCGTGGATCCGCACCGCCGGCGCGATCACCTGGGTGAGCGGCCGCTCGGGGTGGTCGAGACCGAAGTCGCGCGCCGCGGTCGTGACGACCTCGCTGAGGTCGAACGCGGCCTGGTCGTCGCGACCGACCTCGCGGACCTCGGCGAGGAACAGCAGGTCGCGCACGAGGGACTCCATGCGCAGGGTCTCGGTGCGCATCCGCGCGATCGCGCGCTCGCGCTGGGCGTCGTCCACCGTCTCGGTGGCGAGCAGGTCGGTGTAGCCCTTGATGACCGTGAGAGGCGTTCGCAGCTCGTGCGAGGCGTCGCCGATGAAGCGCTGCATCGCCTCGCTCGTGCGCTTCTCGGTCTCGATGGTCGACTGCAGGGCGGCCACCATGCGCGCGAGGGCGCGCTGCAGCTCGCGCACGTCGGTGCTGCCCGACGCCTCGGGCGGGGTC
>JAJZSX010000550.1 GCA_021849435.1 Actinomycetes bacterium
CTGCACGGCGCACGTCGACGCCGACCTCCACCAGAGCGGTGAGTGCCATGAGCGCGTTGCCTTGGTTGAACGAACCCGGCAGCGTCACGGGGATCTCGAAGCGCTCACCACCGACCACCGCGGTGGTGCCATCGAGGTAGGAGCTCACGCTTGGTTGGGCGAGTCCGCACGAACACCACCACCGTTCCTCGGACCGATGGAGTGGCGCCGTGCAACGAGGACACGACATGGTGTCCGCGGTCCAGGTCGTCGGCGGCGCGCACCAACGGACATTGCCCACCTCAAAAGCCGCGTAGACGACCAAGGGATCCATGGCGTTGGCCACAATCACGGCCTCGCGAGACTGCACCGTCGCAAAGACGGCGCGCCACCGCTCAGCGATCTGACGCACCTCACTCGCCCGATCGAGCTGATCACGGGAGAGATTGAGAACGACGATCACCGCGGGGTGCGTCGCCTCGACGTTGGCGCCCAGCCACGCCTCGTCACTCTCAAGAACGGCCCGCGGGGATCGACTATGCACGAGTGCGGCGGTGAGGCCAGCGGGCATGTTGGCGCCAGTGTCATTGGACGCGACGTCGTCGCCCCAACCCGCGACGGCGAGTGCGGTCGTGGTCGTCTTGCCGTTGGTTCCAGAGACCAAGATGACACGGCGGTACGCGGCCAACGCCTCGAGCAGCCCCGGCGCGATCGCGAGTCCTACCGTCCCCCCGATGACCGTCCCACTGCCTCGTCCTGTTCGTAACGAAATCCAGTTGGTCGAGCGCACGGCGGCCTTCGCGATCTCGAGTCGAACCGTGCGCCAAATCGCCATGGACTCACGCTAACAACCTCACCTCGTCGCGCCGGCGAGTGCACCGCCGGTCTCACCAGGCGTTCTCGAACACAAGGCCCCCAGCGTTTGTGACCGGTGCCTTCGCGACAGTCCGATGACACCATCAGATGGCGCACAAAAGGACCAGCGGGCGCGACTGCGAGGCTTGCGACATTGCGATGAGTCCGGCGTTGATCGTAATCAGGGTTCGGCGTTTAGTGGACATTCTGGTTGATACGAGTCCATTTTCGTCAGTATCGGCCGAAATAACTGGCTAGGGGTGTCCATTTCGGTGGAGTGCGGCCAGGAACTGGAGCGCCGATGATTTAGTGGCGCTACAGGTTCGTGATGGCACGACGTGGTGATGACGACACTATGCTATGAGATGTAAGAGCAGAGGAGTCACGATGAGCCAGGTAGCAGCACAACTCGTGAGGACCGCTCGACGCGGCAGCGGGCTGAGTCAGCGCGACTTGGCGGGGCGGGCACGGGTCAGTAGGTCAGCCGTCGCCGATGTGGAGCGTTCTGCGCACGACCCGGGATCGGAGTCACTCGAGCGCCTCCTCGAAGCCGCCGGTCACCGGCTGTTCGCGCTTCCCACCACGAGTTCACCGGTCGCAGGATGGGCCGATTTTATCTATCGCGAACTCCGCTCAGCGCGACGCAGTCACGCGATGGCCTTCCGAGCCCTGATTGGATTGAGCGACGAGTTGGCGGCAGCAACGAGGCCAATGCGCGTCGCGTTGTGTGTGGCAGTGCCTGCACCGTGCGGCGACGAGCGCTATGACGCGGCGATCGCTGGACTCGTCGAGCACTACCTGACGAAGGACCGGCTACCCGTTCCCGATTGGGTTAACCAACCCGGGTTCATTCTGGCTGAGCCGTGGCAAGCGTCTCCCTACGCCGACCGGTCAGAGGTTCCCAAGGCACTGGCCCGTCACGGAGTCTGGCTGGCTGAGGAGGATCTTGCCAGTGTCTGATCCGCTGCTGTCACCAGACGATGTGCGCAGGGGTCTCGAGGCCCTCGTCGATGAACTCGTCGTACGTGGCGCCTCAACCCACATTCGAATTGTCGGCGGGGCAGCCGTCATGATCCAGACTGGTCGCGAGGCGCTGTCGCGTGACATTGACGCGCTGTACTCGCCGTCGTCGAACATCGACGACGCCATCCGTTCGGTCGCGATGTCCCAGCACTGGCCTGTCACGTGGCTGAACGATGCCGTCAAGATGTTCGCGAGCAACTATGACGACGACGAGGACTGGGAAATTCACATCACTCGTGCGGGGGTCACGGTGAGCGTTGAATCGTGCAGGCTCCTGCTCGCCATGAAACTGCTCGCGGCTCGGCCTCGTGACGCCGAGGACATTGCCCTCTTGATAAGGGCGTGTGGCATCACCGAGCATCAAGCTGCCGTTGACGTGTTCGATGACTACTACCCAACGGAATCCACCAAGCCCCGGGCAGTGAGGATCCTCGCCGATTTGCTGCCCAGCGATGAAGGGACGGCCGAGACCCATTGAGCGGTGCACAGACTGACGTCCTCGCGACCCACATGGATTAGACGACGGTGATACCCATTTAGCCGGAGCGTACTTGGTCGGACGGGGTGGCACCTCAAGATGAGACCCAAGCGAAGCTTCGGTGTCCGCAACCACTACTCCTGTGAGACGGATACCCCAGCCAACTAATTCGGCCGATACTGACCAAAATCGACTCGTATCAACCAGAATGTCCACTAAACGCCGACCAATTCGTGATCAAATTGGGCCCCGGGCGGTCACGGGTGACCG
>JAJZSX010000551.1 GCA_021849435.1 Actinomycetes bacterium
CGAGATGTTGACGCTGCGCGGTGTCTACTTTTCCGGGGGGAACGTCCATGGCCACCACTCGTTGAGACTTAATTGTACAGGTGGCGCACCAGTGGTACAATTCGTACATGAGCACCATCGACTCTCTCTCAATCTCCGAAGCCCGCAAACAGTTCTCGTCGATTGTGAACGCGGCGTGTGCTGAACACGAGCCGGTCTTCGTTACCCGAAGGGGGCAACGAGTCGCCGCGGTGATCGACGCCAACGACCTGGAAGAACTTCTGGCCCTGGCCGAGGACATGTCCGACATCCGAGCGGCGGAGGAAGCGAGGGTTGAGATGCACGCTACCGGAGAGGCGCCAATCCCCTGGGAGCAAGTGAAGGCCGATCTCGGCCTGCTGTGACCTACCAGGTCCTCTTGACGCCGGCCGCGGCGCGACAGATGCGTAAGTTCGATCCCACCGCCAGACGGCGTGTTCAGGCGGCTATCGAACTGCTCGCCAACGAGCCGCGACCGCCGACGTCACGACCACTGGTCGGCGGGAATGGCGAGTGGAGGGTGCGCACGGGAGACTATCGCGTGATCTATGAGATTCGCGATCGAGAGTTGCTGGTCTTAGTCTTGCGGACAGCCCATCGTCGCGAGGTCTATCGGCATTAGCGCAGGATTGCTTCGGTACGATGCGAAGGGGACGAGCATGAGTAAGAGAGTCATCGCAGTTCCAGCCCCCGAAGAGGGGGTGTCAGCACTCGACGACGGATTCATCACAGATCGTGGGATAGGTCGTGAGATGGCCGTGCACGAGGACCTGGCCGCACCGGTCGGCATCGACGTCTTCTTCGCCGGTCCCCACAGCCCGTGGATGCAGCCATCTAAGAGACTTCAACGGCATCCTTCGTCGCAACGTCGGCAAGGGCTCGGACCTCTCGATCTACTCTCACGACGACCTTGACGTGACTAGTCGTCGGATCAACACCATGCCGCGCAGATTCTTCCAGTGGGGTCAGCCGAGGATCGCTATAGTACGGCTGTCGTTGCACTGACCGCTTGAACTCGCCTGAACGGATCAATCGGAACGGGTGTACGAAAACCCTCGGAATCCGCACCGATGCGTCTGATGAATCGAGTCGGTGTGCAGCAGTTTGGGGCCCGAAATGGGGCCTAAACATCTGGTTTGTCCTTTACGGAACTTTTCCTTACGTCAAGGACGACTGACTTAGTAGCTTGGCGGCACGTCCGGGACCGACCCCTTCTCAATGGGCGTTACGCCGAAGTGATAGTTGGCGAAGCACGCGTTCATGTGGTTCGTGAGGCGCAAGACTCTAGAGTCGCCTGTCGGCAGTCCAATCACCGCACTGGTGATGACGCAGTGGGGACCATTACTAACGGTCGTGCCGAGGTTCTGGTTGTACGCGTCGCCGAAGCCTACCCCGAACGACGCCGTCGCCCCAGGAGAAAGCTCCATTGGGTGTGGCTGTTCGCGCCGCCAAATTTGAGAACCTGGTGTGTGGGCGATTGAGATCGGCTGAAGAGGTGTACCCGCGGTGCGCAGGGTGAGTTTCGGGTATCCGTTCAACGAGCACGCCACCCCTCCGACATTCGTCAGAACGATCGGCACTCCCTCATTGCCCGTAGCCGCCTGCCATTGCCCCACGCTGAAACTGAGGTCGGCTATCGAGCACGACTGAAGTTGTGGACCACTGGCGGCATTCACGGGAGACGGCGCACTGGGCTTAGGGGTATTGCCCATCACGTTTACCAGCGGAATCACTACTGCCGAGATAGCAATGAGACCTAGCGCGGAAGCAAGCAAGCGTTGACGACGCGCCTTCCGTCGGGCTTCTTTGATGAGCAGCTCGGTGGGGTCAGAACCAGTGAGCGGCGCCTCGCGCTCGTTCGGGGTAATGATCATTGGGTCTCCCACGCGGTCAGTCGTAAATAGTACTATGGTAGATAGTACTATGAGAATTACCGAAGTCAATCGAGACGAAGCAACGCCGATCTACGACCAGGTGGCCGCGGAGATTAGACGTGCAATCGCGGACGGCGAGGCGAGGCAGGGGGAGCGCATGCCGCCCGCCGTCGATTTAGCCGAGGTGCTCGGCGTCAACAAGAACACGGTGATTCGTGCGTTGCACCTGTTGCGCGAAGAAGGTCTTCTCGATTTCACGAGGGGACGCGGTGTGCGCGTCGTAGGCACACCGCAGAAGAGCGTTGTACTGACGAAAATCAACGAACTACTGGCGTTCGCTCGTGAGCAGGGTTATCGCCGAGAAGAGGTCGTGGCGATTATCGAAGCGCAAGGTTTGCGATGAATCATTCCGAGTTCAAGTAACGGGTTTCGATGACGATGGCTCCAGTCGACCGTGAAGCGCGTTTCGAAGGATCTGAACCCGCTGAGTTGCTCATCGCAGAAGCCCGACAGAAGGCGCGACCTCGGTGGCGCGTCAACCCGAGTCAATGACGCGGTAGGCCACCTCGATTCTGAATTCGAGAGTGAACTTCCTTCTGGTTGGTGGTGCCCTGGTGACAATTTTCCCGCCGACTCAACGAGCTGGCTTATCGGGTGTCTACTTCCTCGGAGGAGTCTCAGACCGTTACGAAAGTGTGTGGGGAATTG
>JAJZSX010000552.1 GCA_021849435.1 Actinomycetes bacterium
GTCGGACTGCACCTCGACGAGGCCGGCTGAGCGCAGGAGCCGCGCCAGCCGGCGCCCCAAGGCGAGGTCGACACCGCGCTCGGCCAGCAGCGTGCGAAAGCCGTGCTTCAGCTGGTTGGCCAGGCGCTCGGCGTCACCCGCTTCGTCGGGGCAGACGAGCGGCTGCAGGCCGGGGTCGGCCTCTTCCACGAGCAGCCAGCCGCCCGGGGCCAGCGCTTCGATCATCGTCGCGAGGGCCCGCTCGCGATTGGCGACGTGCACGAGGACCAGGCGGGCGTGCACGAGGTCGAACCCGAGGTCGAACCCGAGGTCGGGTGCCGGGTCGAAACCGATGTCGTGGCGCAGGACGTCGAGTCGCGAGTCCCCCGAGCCCAGCCAGGTGGTGTCGATGTCGGTCGCGAGCACCGGCTGGCCGGTGCGCGAGGCGATCCAGACGGGCAGGCTCGGTCCGCCGGCTCCGACCTCCCAGACGCGCCAGCCATCGCCAAGGCCGATCGCGTCGAGGTGACGAGCGGTCGTCGGGTTGAAGAGCGCCGCGAGGGCGTCAAATCGCTCCCCGGCCTCGGGCTGCTGGTTGTCGAGCAGGTACTCGTCACTGGCCACTCGTCGATCCTAGAGAGGGCCGGCCGGCCGCTCGGCTGCGTCGCGCCGGTTGGATGCTCGCACGATCGGCGAATTGCCGTCGTGGGACAAGGCCAACCACGGTTGCTGAGCGAGCGGCTTGTGACGTCACCCCTGGCGCGCCTTGGGGATCGGGACCAGCCGGGTGACGTCACGCTCGCTTCGCGCCGCGACGCGCAGCAGGTGCGCGCACCGGGTCGAGCCCGTCGAGCAGCAGGCGCAGGTAGCGCCGCCACAACGCGGCGTCGGTGGACTCGGTGATCTCGATCACGTCGGCGAGCATCGCCACGACCACGGCGAGATCCGATTCCTCGAGATCGGCGCGGACCGCGCCGGCGGCCTTGGCCCGCGCGAGCAGCGCCGCGATGGCGGGGCGAAGCGCCCGGCGCGCCGCGAGCATGTCGGCGCACCGTTCCGGCACGCCGCTGATCAGGTCGCCCCGGCCGTGGTCGTCCGCCATTGACTGACCCATCGCCCCGAGCTCGTGCTCGAGCCCCGCCACGGGGTCCTCGTGACGCGCCGCGATCGTGACGACGTCGGCCATCGTGGCGCGCGGGTCGTCGAACCGGTGATGCGGGAGCGCCTCGTCGCCTCAAACGCGGTGCTAGATCGTGCCGACACCGCAGCCGGGCTCGGGGGCCACGACCTCCATGGCGAAATCTGCCCACTGGCGGGCCAGCACGCGCCAGTTGACCCCGTGGATCCGCTCGAGGTTGACTGGGGCGTCACGACGCAGCGGCCTCGACGTCGAACGCGTTACGACGGGCACGCGAGCGAGAAGCGGAATGTTTACTTCCACTTCCCACTACAGTGGCCGTCACCGACGGAAAGGACTCCCGTGACTCCGCACCAGGCCCACGAGCACCATCACGCGCGCCGCTGGGCGATCCTGGCCTTCCTCGGTCTCGCCCAGCTCATGGTGGTGCTCGACGCGACGGTCGTCAACATCGCCATGCCCACGATCCAGCACGCCCTCAACTTCTCCAACGCGGATCGCCAGTGGATCATCACCGCCTACTCGCTCGCCTTCGGGTCGCTGCTCTTCCTCGGCGGACGCCTGAGCGACGTCCTGGGGCGAAAGGCGACCCTGATCGTGGGACTCACGGGGTTCGCGGTCGCCTCGGCAATCGGCGGCGCCTCGACGAGCTTCACGATGCTCATCATCGCCCGCGCCATTCAGGGCGCCTTCGGTGCGGTCCTCGCGCCCGCCGCACTGGCGATGCTCTCGACGATCTTCACCGACCCCAAGGAACGGGCCACCGCCTTCTCGGTCTACGGCGCCATCGCCAGCTCGGGCGCGGCGCTCGGACTGCTGTTGGGCGGGTTCCTCACCCAGTACGCGTCGTGGCGCTGGACCCTCTTCGTCAACCTGATCTTCGCGGCGGTGACCCTGGCGGGCACGCTCATCTTGCTCGTGCACTCGCGCTCTGAACATCACGGCTCGCTCGATCTGCCGAGCACGTTGCTCGTCTCGGCCGGCCTCTTCGGCGTCGTCTACGGACTCTCGGACGCCGCGAACCGAGCCGTCAACGCCTTCACCAACCACACCTCGGTGCCGACTCTGGCGGCCGCCTTCACCAACGCCTCGACGCTGGTGCCGCTGCTTCTTGGTGTGGCACTCGTCGGCGTGTTCGTCTGGCGCCAGCGCCGCATGGCGCACCCCATGCTGCCGCTCAACGTCGTGACCGACCGGACCCGCGGCGGCGCGTTCCTGTCGATCTTCCTCTCGGCGATCGGCATGTTCGCCGTGTTCCTCTTTCTCACCTACTACCTGCAGGACACGCTCGGCTTCTCGCCGGTGGCCGCGGGCGTCGCATTCTTGCCCATGCCCGCGGTGATCGCGGTCGTGGCGATCGTGACCTCGACGCGCCTGCTGCCCAAGGTCGGCCCGCGCCCGCTCATGAGCTTGGGGATGGTGATCTCGGCGCTCGGGATGTTCTACTTCACCTACCTGTCGACCCAGGGCCACTACGTCTCG
>JAJZSX010000553.1 GCA_021849435.1 Actinomycetes bacterium
CCAGTTGGCCGATCTGTTGGTGCACGTGGTGGACGGTTCGAGCGACGAGGCCGAGCGCCAGATCGCGGCGGTGCGCGACGTGCTGAGCGAGATCGACGCCCGCGACGTGCCCGAGCTGCTCGTCTTTAACAAGGCCGACGTCGAGGGTTCGCGCTCGCGCGAGCTCAGCGCCCAACACCCGGGCAGCGCCTGGGTGTCGGCCCTCACGCACGAGAACCTCGACGCAGTGATCGGCGCGATCGGCGACGCCCTGCGCACCAACGACCGCATCGTGACTCTGCGAGTGCCGATGGAGCGCGGCGACGTCGTGGCGGCCGCGCATCGCGAGGGCGAGGTGATCGAGACGACGGTGACCGAGGACGCGGTCGTCCTGCGCGTCCTGCTCGACGAGGTGGGGGCGGCCCGGTTCGCCGAGTGGCGCGAGCCGTGAGCTTCACGCCGCCGCCGTATCCCTACGAACGCCTCGACGGCGTGCGCGAGGTCGCGGCGTGCCACGAGGGCGGGGCGATCGACTGCTCCATCGGCACGCCGATCGATCCGCCGCCGGACTTCGTCATCGAGGAGCTGGCTCGCGCAGCCGGAGCCCGGGGCTATCCCACGTCGGCTGGCTCGTTGCCTCTGCGCGAGGCGGCCGCGGCGTGGCTGGGCCGTCGCTTTTCCGTGGCGGCCGACGCCGACCACGTGGCCGCCTGCGTGGGCACCAAGGAGTTCGTCGCCTCCCTG
Organism: Actinomycetes bacterium; assembly: GCA_021849435.1. The sequence goes on from JAJZSX010000553.1 coordinate 724, forward strand.
GCGCACTATCTCAAGCTGCGCGACGACACGCGTGACACGGTGCTCTACCCGGCGGTGAGCTATCCGACCTACGCGATGGGTGCGACGCTCGCTGGGCTGCGTGCGGTGGCCGTGCCGGTGGCGGCCGGGCGACTAGATCTGGCCGCTATCGATCCGACCGACGCGCGGCGTGCGCTCGTGCTCTGGTCGAACTCGCCGTCCAATCCCACCGGCGGCCTCGACGACCTGGCCGCGGTGGCCGAATGGGGGCGCGAGAACGGCGTGCTCGTCGCGAGCGACGAGTGCTACAGCGACTTCACCTGGGCCGGACCCGCACGTAGCATCCTCGAGCACGGCGAGACCGGCGTGCTGGCGCTGCACTCGGTGTCTAAGCGGAGCAACCTGGCCGGACTGCGCGCCGGCTTCTACAGCGGGGACCGCGACGTGGTCTCCTACCTGCGTTCGGTGCGCCAGCACGCGGGCCTGATGGTCGCCGGGCCGATCCAGGCGGCGGTGGCTCTGGCCTATGGCGACGACGAACACGTCGAGGTCCAACGGCGCCGCTACCACGCGCGACTCGCTGTGCTGTCCGCGGCCCTCGAGTCCGCCGGCGTCGAGGCGCCGATGCCCGATGGCGGCTTCTACCTGTGGTGCCGCGTTCCGGGACTCGACGGCTGGCAGCTCGCGGCACGCCTCGCCGAGGTGGCTGGACTCGTAGTCAGTCCCGGTGAGTTCTATGGCGACGGCGGCGACAATGTGCGCATCGCGGTCGTCCAGAGCGACGAGCGGCTCGAACTCGCCGCCTCGCGCCTGCGCGACGTCCCCCTACGATGAGGTCATGACGACACTCGAGACGCGCATCGAAAAGTGGTTTGGCCAGATCGATGAGATCTCACCAGCGAATGTCGAGGCGAGGCGCGACGTCGAGCTGGCCATCACCAAGCTCGACGACGGCCAGATCCGCGTGGCCGAGGTGATCGACGGCGACGTCGTCGTCCACGAGTGGGTGCGCCAGGCGATCCTGCTGCTGTTTCGCGTGCGTGGCCTCGAGCGCAGCGAGGTCGGTCCCTTCGAATACCTGGACAAGCTCGATCTCAAGCACGACTACGAGCGTCGTGGGGTGCGCGTCGTTCCGGGGGCTTCGGCGCGGCGGGGCAGCTTTCTCAGCCGCGGAGTGATCCTGATGCCGAGTTACGTCAACATCGGCGCGTGGGTGGGGGAGAACTCGATGGTCGACACGTGGGCGACCGTGGACAGTTGCGCTCAGATCGGCGCCAACGTGCACCTGGCGGGGGGTGTGGGCATCGGCGGGGTGCTCGAGCCCGCCAACGCGGTGCCGGTCGTGATCGAAGACGACGCCTTCATTGGAAGTCGCTGCATGGTGGTTGAAGGCGCGCGCGTCGGCCGCGGCGCGGTGCTCGGCGCGGGCACGATCCTGAATCCATCGATTCCGGTGATCGACGCCTCGACCGGTGAGGAGATCTCGCGCGGCTACGTGCCCGACTACAGCGTCGCCGTCTCGGCCAGCCGGCGACGCGAGTTCGCCGGCGGGGAGTTCTTCTTGCCCTGCGTCCTGGTCCTGCGCCGTCTGGCCGAAGGCGAGCGCCACGACAAGGTCGCCCTCAACAACCTCCTGCGCGAGCACGGCGTCGCCACGTGAGTCGCCTCGACGACGCCCTGGCGCTGGTGCGGATCCCTTCTGAGAGCCGTCACGAGGCCGAACTCTCCGCGTACGTCGAGTCGCGACTGCGCGCGGGCGCGCACCTCGAGGTCGAGCGCGTGGGCGACAACGTGATCGCGCGCACGAACGGCCTACACGCGACGCGCGTCCTCGTCGCGGGACACCTCGACACGGTGCCCGGCGACGCCGCGGCGGCGCGCCTCGAGGCAGAG
>JAJZSX010000554.1 GCA_021849435.1 Actinomycetes bacterium
AGACGGCCCACGCGCCGAAGGGCTCAGTGCACGTGGCTACGACGCCCACCCCCTCGCGCGCGTTGAGCAGCATCAGCGCGCCGCTCTGTCCGAAATGGCCGAAGCTGTCCGCGGGCCACTCTCCCATCCAGTGGCGCTTGTCGCCGCGCACCTCGGGGCCGAGCCCCCACGGGCACGGGTCGAAGCGGCCGAAGCCCGGCACCACTCCCGCCAGGTCCGGCGCGTAGGGCGTGATCATCAGATCGCGCGTCGTGCGCGAGAGCACGTCGGGGCGCAGCCAGGCCAGACCCAGGGTCGTGAGGTCACGGGTCGATCCGACGACGCCCGCTGCGGCACGACCCTCGAGGCGCGTCTGATCCATGCCGAGCGGTGCGAAGACCCGCGACTCGAGCCACGTCGCGGGCTCGTTGTCGCCCACGACGAGCGACACGGCCAGGTCGATCCCGTAGTTCGAGTAGACGCGTCGCACGCCCGCGGCCGCACGCACGTCGCCCTCCTCGAGGCCCGCCCCGCTCGAGTGGCTCAGCAGGTCGGCAATCGTCTCGCCCCGCGGACCGATGGCTTCGTTGTAGCGATGCAGACCCCAGTCGAACTCGACGCCGAAGGCCATCGCCACGGCCATCTTGGACACCGAGGCCCACACCCGACGCTCTTCCAGGTCCCCGTCAGCGGCGAGGCGCTCCTCGGCGCCGTCGCGTACCCGAAACACCACCGCAGAGGCTCGACCCGGCCACTCTCGCGTCAACGCCTCGCTCACACCCCGATGCTAGTAAAGCGCCCCTAGAGTTTCGGGGGTGATCAGCGTACTCAGCGGTGGCGTGGGAGCCGCGCGACTCCTCGCCGCGCTGCGTGCGAACGTGCCCGACCTCGAACTCGAGGCGATCGTGAACGTCGGCGACGACCTCGTGCTGCACGGGCTCACCATCTGTCCCGACCTTGACACCATCACCTATACCCTGGCGGGTCTCAACAACGAGGTGACCGGCTGGGGGCTCACCGGCGAAACCTGGCGAGTGATGGACGAGCTCGCCGCCTTGGGGGGCGAGGACTGGTTCCGTCTCGGCGATCGCGATCTGGCCACCCACCTCTATCGAACCCAGCGCCTCGCTGAGGGTGCGACCAAGAGCGAGGTCGCGGCCGAACTCGCCGATCGCCACGGCGTGGGCGTGCGACTCTTGCCCGTCAGCGACGATCCGCTCGCGACGATGCTCGACACCGAGGTCGGCGAGCTGAGCTTCCAGGAGTACTTCGTGGCCCACCGCCACGACGTCGCGGTGCAAGCCATCCGCGTCGAGGGAGCAACGTCCGCAACCGCGACGCAAGAGGTGCTGGCGAGCCTGGAGCGCGCAACGCGCATCGTGATCGCGCCCTCCAATCCTCTCTTGTCCATCGAACCGATACTTGCGGTTGCACCCGTACGCGAGCGACTCGCCTCGCGGCGCCATGACGTCATCGCGGTCTCGCCGATCGTGGGCGGCGCAGCCCTCAAGGGTCCGGCCGATCGCCTCCTCGCGCAGATGGGCTACCCCGCGACCTGCGTCGGAGTCGCTCAGTACTACCGAGGCCTCGTCGGCACACTCGTTATCGACGAGGTCGACGCCGCCCACGCCGACGCGGTGCGCGACATGGGAATGGACTGCGTTGTGACGACCACGGTCATGGCCGATCCCGCGAACGCGGCCCGTCTCGCACTGGTCGTCACCTCGTGAGCCTCACCATCACGCCCCTGGCCCTTGCGGCGGCCGTCGTGTCTGGCGACGACCTCGTCGCGCACCTGCTCGACGCCCTGGGCGACGCGCGACTGTCGCTCGACTCGGGCGATCTGGTGGTCGTCACGAGCAAGGTCGTCGCCAAGTCCGAGGGCCGCGTGATCGCGTTCTCGGGACTCGAGGCCGACAAGGTCCGACTCATCGAGAGCGAGTCGCGCCGGGTGCTACGGCGTCGAGGGGCGCTGCGCATCACCGAGACGCATCACGGATTCGTCAACGCCAACGCCGGCGTGGACCTCTCCAACGCTGACGAGGGGACGGCAGTGTTGTTACCGCTCGACCCGGACCGCTCCGCGCGACGCCTGCGCGGCGAGATCGGTCGACGCGTCGGCGTCGAAGTCGGCGTCGTAGTCACCGACACCTTCGGACGCGCCTGGCGACAGGGCGTGTGCGACGTGGCGATCGGCTCGGCCGGAGTACGGGCGTTGATCGACCTGCGCGGCACGCCCGACGCCAACGGGCGCGTCCTCGAGGCCACCGAGGTGGCGATCGCCGACGAAGTCGCCGCGGCCGCGAATCTGGTGATGGGCAAGGCCGCCGCGACGCCGTTCGCGCTGCTGCGCGGGCTCGACGCGTCCTTCTTCGGGGAGGGTTCCGTCGGCGGGGACCTGATTCGCCGCCCCCACGACGATCTCTTTCGCTAGCCCTCGCCTCGGCGCACATCGCCCGCGAGCGACTCGCCAGGCTCGACGAACTCGCCCGCGCCGATCACGCAGGTTGCTTCGAGCGTGGCGGCCGCGCCAATCACCGCTCTCGGCCCGACGATGCAGTGGCTCAAGACGGCACGGTCGTCGATGACGCAGCCGGGCATCAAGACCACGT
>JAJZSX010000021.1 GCA_021849435.1 Actinomycetes bacterium
TGTCGACATATTCAGACATAATAGCAAATCTGTGTGATTCCTGCAAATACCGACATTGACGCAATTCGTAATAATGTCGGAGTATTCCGATACTGTACCGCATCGAAATATCTCTACTTCGCTAAATCATTGGCGACTGGCCAAGGTTTAGCATCGCAATGACTTCGGTTGAGGAGAGTTGGTGAGCGCTCCTGCCATCAGATTTGACGTGAAGTCGCGGTGGGCTTCTCGGCGCGGCGCTCACGGTCGCTGGGCTCAAAGGATCAAGGACCCGAAGAACCCAACACCGGCTGGCGGCGCGAAGTCGACAGCGAGCAACTCACCGTCGACCTCGAACAGGCCATCGCTGACCGCGAGCAGGCCATCGCTGACCGCGAGCAGGTGAACCTCGACACCGAGCAGGGTGACTTCGATCGCTGGCGCACGACACGTCAAACGGAGCGCGACGTGGCCGTCATACGCTGGCGCCAGACGAGGCAGGACCGCAGCCAGGAGAACCTCGAGCGCCAACAAGAGGCGATTGACGAGGTCCAGCAGCACCGTGACGAACGTCAGCGTGTCAGGGCGAGGAGGACGAGTCGAGCACGCGCGGGGCCAATCCCGACTCGGAGCTGGCGAGCCGGGCGCAGGCTGTCATCGCCCGGGCCAAAAGGAGGCGCGCCGGCGCGCCGAACTGTCCCTGGTGCGGGCCAGAGCAGCCGAGGATCGCGCCGAGACCGCCTTGCGCCGAGCTCAAAGACCACCCAGCGGGTAAACGTCTTCCTCGGGCGTCATCTGGTCGGCACCGTGGTGTGCCCGAGAGCCCTTGGTTCGATCGCGCGCCTGCTGTCGTGTGCCGACCAACGAACTCGTCTCCGGGGTGGTTGACGTGCTCGCCAGTGAGGCCGCAGAGGATGCCCTCCGTTTCTACGGCCAGCTCGCTGATGGCGCCCTCGGCACCTTCACTCATGATCCGAGCGAAGGTCGCGAGCACATTGGAACGGTTCCGGCACGCACGAGGGTGGTCGTCAGAGCCCCAGCGGACATCGTCGCTGAGGAGCGTGCCGAAGGCGTCGAGGTCTCGGGTGTCGAGTGCAGCTCGGAGTCGGTCGGCCAGGTCTTCAGTGTCGTGCACCTTCCCAGTCATGCCGCGATTATCACTAGCGAGTGTCCCATCCCATCGGGCTACCTGTGCGTGTGGGATCCATGATGGCTCTCCTGCTGATGTAGGAGATCCCAATGGCCGTTGACACGTCCGTTCTCGTCCTTGACAACGGTGCCCGCGCTCGGTGTCTCGCGTCAGGCGCAGCGTACGCTTCATCTGTGTCGGGAGTCGAGATGAAATCACGAGGTGACTCCGCTGAAAGTAGCGACGTGACCCGTCACTACCTTCGCCAGTTACTTCCGTACTTTCGGCAACTTTCCGGTCTACTCGTGGCGGGATCACTGAGCGGTATCGCGATGAACGTCGCCGTGATCCTTCCGCCGCTTCTCCTCGGAAATGCGATCAATGCCGTACAGTCCGCGCGACATGGCGCGGGGACGATTTCCCGAGTTGTCTGGGCAGCGGTGTTTTTGATTGCGGGATCTGCTGCGACGGAAGTGCCGAGGATGGGTAAGCGGTATTGGTTAGGTGTGGCCCGGACCCGGTTCGTAGCCAGCGTTCGAGCAGACGCACTGCGGGGGGCCTTGACGACGTTCAGCCCACGTACAACCTCGATTCCCGTTGGCGACGTGATGGCCCGGGTGATCGGCGACGTGAACGTGCTGGGCACCGGCGTCGGCGAGGTGATAGTCGAGACGTGGGACACGCTGTTGTTCTCCGCCTCGCTGGTCGTCACCATGTTCGTTCTCTCGCCAGTGCTCGCGCTCTTCGCTCTGGCACCCGTCCCGCTCGCACTGTGGATGGCGAAAGTCTCGGGCGTCATTGTCGCGAAGAGGACGCGGCTGTCTCGCGAGACCGAGGCCGAGTTAACCGTTGCGCTTCGCGAGCGAATTGGAGTCCTCCGGCTCCTGCGTCTGTTCGGGCGCACTGGCGCGGCGAGAGAGGAGGTCCGCGTCCTCGCGGAGCGTCAGGCTACCGCCGAACTCGCGGCGATCCGGCTCGAGGAGGCGCTCGCCGCGATCTACACGACGGTGCTGACCTCGGGCGTCGTCTTTATCTTGTGGCTTGGCGCGCGACAAGTTGTTGCTGGATCGATGTCCGTCGGTGGACTGGTCGCTTTCCTCGCTCTCTTCACGCGCTTTGTGGTCCGCTCACCGCGGATTCCACAGATGGTCAACCGAGTCCAGGCGGGAGGCGCGGCGTACGCGCGACTCACACCGCTTCTCGCCCCACCGCTTCGCCTCGAGTTCCGGTCGCGAAGTGAGCGACTCAGTTCCACGCTCCTTCCCGGTCCGATGTCGCCGCCGGAGATCCACAACGCTCAACCGCGTTCACCACTTGGGCTGCGCTTTGATGGCGTCTCGTTCACGTACCCGGGTGCCACGACCTCCGCGATTCTTGACGTCGACTTTGATGTACCGCCGGGCGCACTCATCGCGATCACGGGCCCGGTGGGTTCGGGTAAGAGTGCGCTCGCTCGATTGGCGTCCGGCACCGTCGTGCCCGACGAGGGCGAAGTGTGGATAGGGGGACGCCGCACGACCGCAATAGACCCCATGGACCGAGTGGCGTCCGTGGGCTACTTGGGGCAAGAGCCGCATCTCTTTTCCGGTTCCGTGGCGGAGAACGTTGCGCTCTGGGCTTCGGTTGCGCCGGGCGAGGAGCCAACGACACTCATTGATCGCGCCGTGAAGCTGGCTGCGCTGGACCGCGATATGGCGGCGATGCCTCGCGGGCTCGAGACCCAGATCGGGGAACTCGGGGTCCGGATGTCTGGTGGCCAGCGCCAACGAGTGGCGCTGGCACGCGCGTTCGCCGCCCAGGGTCAGATCCCCGGACTGCTCGTGTTGGACGACCCGTTCTCCGCGGCGGACGTCCATACCGAGGCGACGATCGTCGCCGGGTTGCGGGCGGCATTTGGCCCTAGCGCGCCCGAAGCGGAACGCGCGACGATTTTGTTGATATCGCACCGACTGGCGGCATTCCCTCAAGCGGACCTCGTCATCGTTCTCGATCATGGACGAGTGCGTGAAGTCGGGACCCACGTGGAACTCGTCGCTCGCGACGGCTTCTATTCACGAATCGTCCGGGCACAGTCCCAGCTCGATGACTTCTCGCGCGACGCCGGACCATTGCCGTGAGCGTGACATCGACAAAAGGATCGGCGGCGACGGACGAGTCGGCGCCGAACACACAGCGCTTCTGGGCCCGCGTATGGTCGCTCGCGAAGCCGTGGCGGTTCCGCCTGGTGGTCGTGGCGGCCTGCGTGGTCGGTGCGGCGATCGCTGGCGTGGCGCCACCCTTGGTGGTGCGTCACGTCGTCAACGCCGATCTCGTTCCGCGGCGCACCGCCGGTCTCTTGCCCGCGGGCCTCGCCTACGTAGGCGCCGTGGCCGTCAGTGCCGTACTGGTGTACGCCTACAGCTACCTTTCGGCGATCGTGGCGCAACGAATCATCGTGACCCTCCGCGAACAGCTGTTTTCACACTTGTCATCGCTCCCGGTGTCGTATCTTGATCGGACGCCAATCGGGGACACGATTAGCAGGGCCACCGCGGACGTTGAGACGATCGACACCTTGTTCACGGACGGGATCACGACTCTTGTCGGACAGTCGGCATCAATCATCGCCTTCGCCGTCGCCATGGTCGTACTCAGTCCACTCCTGAGCGTCGTGTCGCTCGTTGTTCTGCCTCCGCTCGTCATCACGAGTCGCTGGCTCCAGAAACGGGTTCGCGACGCAGAGCGCTTAACGCGGATCGCGGTCGGTGAGTTGAACACGCAACTATCAGAGACCGTTGGTGGCACCGAGACGATTCAGGCGTTCCACCGCGAAGAAGCGTTCGTCGTGCGGTTCCGACACGCTTTGACACGTACGCTTATCGCGCAGGAGTCGTCAGTGCGCTACAACGCGTACTTCACGCCGGTGACGGCGCTCTTGTCCTCGGCGGTAATCGCTTTACTCTTGGTCGTCGGAGCGCGCGGCGTTTTCGGGGTCGCTGGCGTGAACCTTGGCACGCTGGTCGCCTTCATCCTGCTTTTCCAGGGGTTCATCGCGCCGATCGTCGCGATCGGCGACCAGTGGAACACGGTGCAGGCGGCGCTGGCGGGTGCCGAGCGGGTCTTTGAGGTCTTGGACCTTCCGCTGGAGTCACGACCCCGGGCGTCCGGGGGTGGTGGCAGCGGGGGGGTGGTCTTCGACAATGTTTCGTTCGGCTACCACCGGGGTCGCCCGGTGCTCCTGGGAGTCTCGCTCGTCGTGCGCCCGGGCGAGCGCATCGCGATCGTCGGCCGCACGGGGACCGGTAAGTCAACGCTCCTCGCACTGGCTGCTGGCTCGTATGAACCGGACACAGGTCGTGTCCTACTTGCGGGCAGACACCCTCGTGACATCGAGGACCGCGATCGACGACGGGTGCTCGGCGTCGTTCCCCAAAATGTGCAGCTCTTTTCCGGGACGCTTCGCTACAACGTCACGCTGGGCGACGACTCGCTCGCTGATGACGCCGTCGTGCGGACAATGGCGCTGGTCGGACTTGACTCCCTGACCAAGGTCCTTCCTGACGGTCTCGACACCGAGCTCGAAGGCGCCGGCAGTGGCAAGGGTCTCAGGCTCTCCGCGGGCCAACGTCAGCTCGTAGCGCTGGCGAGGGCGCTTGTCGCCGAGCCACAGGTTCTCCTACTCGACGAAGCCACCGCGGCCATTGACGCGCACAGTGACGCGGCGTTTCGTACCGCCCTCTGGCGAACGACGTGGTCGAAGGAGTGCGCGGTCATCTTGGTCGCCCACCGGATCTCGACGGCTCGTGACGCCGACCGAGTTGTCGTGATGGAATCCGGGCGCGTCGTCGAAGAAGGACTACCTGGTGACCTTGTCGCTTCCGGTGGCCGCTTCGCCGCCCTCGCCGCCCTCGACGAAGCGGGCTGGAGCTGGGAGGAGCGAACGCAAGATGCCACTGATGGGTACATTGAGAAAGACCGAACGGAGACCCGATGACACCAAGAGACATTTACGTGCAGCCTGACGCTCCAGATCCCGTTCTCGGCTCGGAGTACGTACTCGAACTGGTTCGCAAGCACGTCCCGTCGGTGAAGACAGTCACCGGGGTTGACGAAACTGGCGGCGAGGCCCGGACGTACATGTGTGATGACGACGTCGTGTTGAAGGTGCAGCGCCCACAGCAGTTACGACCCCGCACCAGCCTGGAAAAAGAGTCGTTCATCCTCCAGGAACTCGAACGCCATCCGTCGATTCGAGTGCCTCGCCCCCTTGGGTACGGGCGTGACGGGTCCGTCGAATATCTGGTTCTGAGCCGTGTGCCCGGCATTGCGCTCAGGGACGCGTCCCTCGAGGGCGAGACCCGGGTCGAAGTCCTTCGGACAGTCGGGGCAACGCTTCGCCTGATCCACGAGGTCGATCAGTCCGCGATGGCGAGCTCGATGCTGATTCCTGGCGATCAGCTCCCGACCGACCTCACCGCACGCTTACGGGAGACCTTCGAGGATCTCCGCGAGGAACTTAGTGCCCAGTCACGCACCCTGGAGTCGATCGACCTTGATGCCGTTCAGGAGGAGTGTCTTTCGGCGTTGCCCACCGATGGACCGACCGTCACCTTGCACTCGAACCCCGGCGCGGAACACTGCTTCGTCGACCCCAGCACGCGTGCGTTCAGCGGACTCATCGATTTCGGCGACGCGTACCGGTCGCATCCAGCGCTCGACGTCCGGTCGTGGCGGTCGCCAGATGACAGCCGCCACATGCTCGCCGGATACGAGGCTTCAGCGCCATTGCCCCAGGGTTTCGACCGAGTCTGGCGAGCGGGAATTATCGCGACCGAACTTCGACTCGCCTCCCGGGGCTACCGACAGCCTCACGAAACGGTGGCGATCATCGATAACATGCTCCGTGCTTAGTAGCGAGGCACCCGACAACAGTACGGCGCACGTGAATTCGAGCAAGTCCACGTCATGACTCGTCCAACGCGACTTCATAACCTCAGCGAGGTTGAAAGACTGTGGGGGTGTACCAGGGGCGTGTGGGATCTCTCACGAGGGAAGTTTGCCGACTTCGCGTGTGGGCTCTTCACCAGAGTTCCACCGTCAAGAAAAGCGACGGCCCAGGCGCTGCCTGGGCCGTCGTACTTTCCGGAACTAACCTAGCCACGCAATCGACCCACTTCGGTTGGGTTGGATGTCTTGTGTCGGCGTCGTAACCTGTTCTTCTCGGTCGAACGGCTCCTGCGAGAGGCGAACATGGACTCAACTGGACGCGGCGTTTGACCACGTTGACCAGCAGTTACGTACGTACCGTTATGACGCCGCTGAACCACTGGCACGGCGGCGTTCGACGTCAACTCCGTGCCCTCCAAGACGACGTTCTCCCGGGCGTCGATGCCACCTGAGGTCATGTCTCGTACCGCATCTGGGGACCGGCCTTGGCGCCATCGTGGACGACGATGGCGTTCTGACGATACGCACCCACCCCAATCCGGGCGACGGACGGTACGCAGAACTACTCCGTTAGGCTCGACGTTAGGGGCCGGGTGCTGGCATCAATGTGCTACTTCGCCAGAGTTCAAGAGCCTAAGTCCCGCGGAGAAGATGACAAACAACGTGACTGCTGATGGCCGTGCCAGTGGCGCCGAGCGTGCTCAGCTTGGCGTGACGTCGTCCCTTTTTCCGCCGACCTTCGACACGAACTCCATTACCGGAGTGCAGATTCCCGGACTTCGCGCGTCAGAACCTATCGAAACGGTCTTCCCAGCTATCAGTGACTACGCCTTCCTCTCGGACTGTGAGAACAGTTGCCTCGTCGCGCCATCTGGCTCGGTCGAATGGCTCTGCCTTCCCAAGCCCCATGACCCCAGCGTGTTCGGATCCATACTCGATCGTGGGGCGGGATCGTTCCGACTGTCACCCGCCGAGAATGCGGTCCCCGCACACCGTCAGTATCTGCCTGGAACGTCGGTACTTGCGACCACGTGGCAGACGCGAAGCGGATGGCTCATTATTCACGACTTCCTCGCAGTCGGCCCCTGGTCGCGTTCCGAAGAACGGTCCGACCACTTTCGTCGCACCCCGGGCGATTACGACGCCCGTCACGCACTCGTTCGAATTGTGACATGTCTCCACGGGACGGTTGATGTCGCGATGAACTGCGAGGTCGCATTCGACTACGGACGTCGTGACGCCCGGTGGTCGTACTCGGGTCCTTCCTACAGCAGTGCGGCGACATTGAACCACGGCTTCAATACGCTCTCGCTTCACGGCGACATGCGCCTAGGGATAGAGGGACGGTCGCTACGCGCGCGACACCGTCTCACAGAGGGTGAGTCGAAGTTCGTCGTACTGAGTTGGACCGACGATCCCCCTCCCGCGAATTTGAAGGAGGCCGAGACCTACCTGAGGGAGACCAGCCGCTTCTGGCGAAACTGGATTGACGGCGGACGCTTTCCCGACCATCCATGGCGGGAGCATCTCCAGCGCAGTGTCTTGACGCTGAAGGGCCTCACCTACGCACCCACCGGAGCTCTGCTGGCGGCCGCGACGACGTCACTGCCGGAACATCTCGGGGGAACGCGTAATTGGGACTACCGCTTCGCGTGGGTCCGTGACTCGGCGTTCACCTTGCGCGCGCTGCATTCGCTGGGATTTGACACCGAGGCCGATGACTTTCTCGCGTTCCTCAGCGAAGTGCTTGAGCCATTGAGCGAACCCAACGGCGCGCCGACAGAACGCCCTGACCTGCAGGTGCTCTATCCGGTGGATGGCGCTGCGTGCCAGCCAGAGGTTGTGCTCGACCACCTCACCGGTTACGCCGCCAGCCGACCGGTTCGAGTCGGTAACGCGGCGTTCGATCAAGTCCAGTTCGACATCTTTGGCACCATCGTCGACTGCGTCTTCGAACACACACGCTCACGAGATGCGCTGAGTGAACGCACGTGGCGCGTGGTGGTGCAGGCCGTCGAGATGGCCCTCAAATCGTGGCGCGGACCCGATCGGGGAATCTGGGAAATGCGGGGCGAACCCAAGCACTACACATTCTCCAAGGTCATGTGTTGGGTTGCCGCCGATCGGGGAGCACGTCTCGCACAGTTGCGAGGCAATCACTCTCTGGCGTCGAGTTGGCGCCTCGCCGCCGACGAGATCCATCTCGACATCCTCGAGAACGGCGTGAACAAGGACGGCGTCTTTACCCAGTTCTATGGTTCCGACGAACTCGACGCGTCGCTCCTCATGCTCCCCATGGTCGGGTTCCTGCCTCTCGACGACGAACGTTTGCACGCCACCGTGTTCGCGATCATGGAGAACCTGTCGGACGGGGCGTTCGTCTATCGATACGCCACCAACGACACCGATGACGGCTTGGACGGTGAACCCGAACACTCCTTCACGGTCTGCTCATTTTGGCTCGTCTCGGCGCTCGCCCTCATCGGAGAACTGGGTCTCGCGAAGTCGCACTGCGAGAGGTTGATTGGCGCCGCGAGCTCATTGGGGCTGTACGCGGAGGAACTCGACCCCTCCACATCGCGACACTTCGGTAACTTCCCCCAAGCCTTGACACATCTCGCGTTGATCAACGCCGTGCTGAGGGTCGTGACCGCCGAAGAGCGATTGGGCGAGACATCCGCGGGGTTAGCGGGTGCGCGAAGTTGGTGGAATGCGGCCCGTCGGAACGACCGTTCGAACATGATTGAATTTAGCGATATTCGCTCTGAGGTTCCAGATTGACCATCGACCTCACCGAGTGATACGGCCAACATCGACTCGATGTGCTGGGTGGTCGCCGTGGTGGGCAAGTGGTGTGGTTTCGTCTGTGAAATACCTGTGAATGTGACGCTCGCTTGCCTTCTTCGATTGTGCTCTATTCCGCCACGCCTAGTGTTCTCACAGGGTGGTTTATATGACGCAGTCCCATACCGTGCACGATGACGTTCGTTTGAGCACCGATTCAGATTTCGAGACAAACGATGCGCGCCGAGAGGTCGTGGTAATCGCTAATAGGCTTCCGCTGCGCTACTCGACATCGGACGTTGGCGGCGAGTGGACGCCGAGCCCAGGCGGCCTGGTCTCCGCGCTCACCGCAGTCCTGAGCGAGAGCAACGGTCTCTGGATCGGCTGGCCCGGTGCGACGGAATACGACACCGAACCGACGTACGACGGCATTCGTCTTCAGCCAGTCGACATCAGCGCCGAGGAGTACGAGGAGTACTACCTCGGATTCTCCAACGCGACATTGTGGCCCCTCTACCACGACGCTATTCGCTACCCGGAGTTCCACAGAAGCTGGTGGAACGCCTACCAGACGGTCAACGAGCGCTTTGCCAAGGTTGCGGCGGAATCGGTGGCCCCCGGTGGCATGGTGTGGGTGCACGACTACCAACTGCAACTCGTTCCACGGATGCTGCGCCGGCTACGTCCAGACGTCCGCATCGGCTTCTTTCTGCACATTCCATTTCCGGCCGCCGAATTATTCATGCAGATGCCGTGGCGCAAGGAGATCCTCGAGGGGCTGCTCGGTGCAGATCTGATTGGATTCCAGGTCCAGACGGCGGCCGTCAATTTCTCGCGGATTGCCCGGCGTCTTACGAGTGCCAAGGGAGTCTCCGCGGAATTGGAGTATGACGGCCGGAAGATCCGCGTCGGTGCATTCCCAATCTCAGTCGACAGCGCCCAAATCAGTGCCAAGGTCGATGATCCCGCGATTCGCGATCGCGCTAGAGAGATTCGTTCCGAACTCGGCGATCCCGAAATTGTGATGCTCGGCGTGGACCGCTTGGACTACACCAAAGGGATCCGCCAAAGGATCAGGGCGCTCCGCGAGTTGTACGCGGAGGGTTTTCTCGTTCCCGGACGTGACGTCATGGTGCAGATTGCGGTGCCGAGCCGCGAGTCAGACGCTCACTACGACATTGCTCGACGAAACATTGAGCAGACGGTGGGCGAGACGAATGGCGATCTGGGCCTCGTCGGTAAACCCGTTATCCACTACATCCACAAGAACCTCCCCTTCGACGAACTCGTGGCGCTCTACCTGGCGGCCGACGTCATGCTCGTGACGCCATTTCGCGACGGTATGAACCTCGTCGCCAAGGAATACGTGATGGCTCGATCCGACATGACGGGACGATTGGTACTGAGCGAATTCGCTGGCGCGGCAATGGAACTGACGGGGGCGTTCATGGTGAACCCCCACGACCTAGACGGCCTCAAGGAAGTCATTCGTGCCGCCGTGAGCGCACCGGAAAGCAAAGCCAAAGCTCGAATGGCTCGCATGCGCCGATCTGTTCTCGGCCGTACCGTCTACGACTGGGCGGACACCTTCCTCGGCGCTCTACGCACTGGCCCGGTCACCGCACCACTCACCGTCGACGAGCCACGCCCGCCAGCGTCCTGATTCCCCGCGAGCTCTCAGACCGGGTTTTGCCCTCTGTGGCGCCGTATCCGAGACGATCAGATCTCGTCTACGAGGTCAGCGACCGAATCCACGACCCGTGAGGGCCGGTAGGCCATGCGGTCAATCTGGTCAGGACGCGTGACGCCGGACAAGACGAGAATGGTCTCGAGTCCCGCCTCGACGCCCGCCAGGATGTCGGTCTCGAGCCGGTCGCCGACCATGACGGTGCTCGCGGCGTGTGCCCCCAGCATGTCAATGCCTTCGCGGATCATCACGGTATTGGGTTTGCCGACGAAATAGGGGGCAACGCCCGTGGCGCTCTGGATGAGTCTCGCCATGGCGCCACAGCCCGGCAGCGATCCCGTTGGTCCGGGACCGGTGGACTCGGGATTCGTGGCGACGAAACGGCTTCCGCGCTCGATGAGTCCGATCGCGGTTGAGAAGTCCCTAAACGAGTAGTTTTGCGTCTCGCCGAGTACGACGTAGTCAGGTGTGCTGTCGTCTTCGTGGTACCCCACGCGCCGAAGGGCATCGTGCATGCTGTCCTCACCGATGACGAACGCGGTCCCGTTCGGTCGCTGCTTCTGAACGAACCGGGCCGTCGCCAAGGCCGAAGTCCAGAGTTGGCTCTCGTCAACTTGGAGACCGAGACCGCTCAATTGGTGGGCGAGGTCTCGCGGCGTGAAGAGAGAATTGTTGGTGAGTACCAAGAATGGCTGACCAGTGCCTCGAAGTCGGTCGAGGAATTGGTCGGCGCCCCTCACCATCTTCCCGCCGTTGATCAAGACGCCGTCCATGTCGCACAGCCAAGACCTTGATCGACTGCTTGAACACATACATCCATTATGGACGTTGACCGGTGACCCGCACCGTGTTCTACTTAAAGCCTCTGACCACTTTTCATTGCACAAACGTGGGAATGGCTGACGTGCGCAACGGCAGTGGCTTGACCAAAGGAACCGTGCAAAACTGCAAACCGTGAATGGGTCTGAACGCAGTCTTCCTACTCGAGCGCTGGGTGACGGCGACTTTACGGTGCCAATCGATAACCGCTACTTCGAGGACTATCACGAGGGGGCTATCTACGAATACGGCTTCGTGAGCGTGACCGATGAAGAGATCATCGCCTTCGCACGAGACTTCGACCCCCAGCCCTTCCACGTGGATCCGGAGTACGCGCGCACTGGCCCCTTCGGCGGACTCGCCGCGAGCGGCTTTCATACGAACGCCCTCTTCATGCGGCTCTTCGCTAACCACTTCCTCTCGCGTGTTGCGAGTCTGGGTTCGCCAGGCTTTGACGAATTGCGTTGGACCGTGCCGGTGCGACCAGGCGACCAGCTTCGACTGCGGACCACGATTCTCGAGGCTCGGCCCTCGGCGTCCAAACCCGACCGGGGTCTCGTCCGTACCCGAGGCGAGATGCTCGTCGGAGACGGCGTCGTTATGAGCCTTGCGATCACCAATTTCCTGCGTCGACGACTGGTTGACAACCACTGAGCACAAGAGTTGCTCGCGGTCGGCGATGCTCATCATCCACTCGGTGTGGGTCGATCCGCGACTATCTACGTGGTCTGTTGTAAGTGTTGCATGGCGCCGTTTCGCAATCTCGGTCGCGCTTTCCACGGATCTGGACCCCGTCGTTTACGGATAACAAATCGCGCCGACGAGATCGTCCCGTCTATTCAACGTAAAGCTGAAGAATTGTCGCCCCGTATCCGCCGTCTTGCTCGTTCGGTTCGCCCGTGCGATACGGTGCGAACAAGGGGTGGGTGAGGTGTCGCACGACTCATCGCCCGATAGCCCGTGGGGGTCGACGATGACCGCAACACTGAAAGTGACGCACAAAGCAATCGGTATCGAGGTTCGCCGCGGTACCTACGACATCCTCATCGACGGGGCGAGTGTGGGGACCGTGTCGATGAATCACACGACAGTGATCCCTATCGCACCAGGGCGGCACACGCTACAGGTCCGTGACGGGCGAAAGTCAAGTCGGCGCCGCACCATCGACGTCGTCGACGGTCAAACCATCGCCTTTCGGTGCACGGGCAAGAGCGCTTTGCCGGTGTTCCTCGCGTCGTTTGCGATCCGCAGCGTGGCACTCCAACTGCGCCGCATCGAGTGAGACCCACGAGGCGCGGTACCGTACTCGCCTCGGCTAATCGCGAGCGGTCGTTTATCGGGGAGGAGGTGCGGCGTTGACGACGTACTTGATCTCGTTCAATGATGGCGTGATGGACTTCCCCGAGGAGGAGTTGTCGATCGTGATTGAGGTCGTCTCGCGACGCAGCCTCGCGATGGGGGGCGAAGATCGCCACCGCCTTCACTTCGCCCAAGCGGTCCGAGCGTTCGTGCCCGACCCGCCTCTGACGGTGTGATTGAGCAACGCACCTCGTGGCGATCCCACACGGTTCGATCACCACGGTCGTGTCGCTGCGGCGGTCGCACGCTGTGCCGTGATTGCCGTACCGGTCACGCCGACCGCCACGCAGCGGTCCGTGGTGAGACACGAGACGCCCAGCAATACGCCGCCGTTCGACGAGACCGTCGCAGTCGTCCACGACCGCCCGTTCCAAAGGGCGCCACCGCCGCCGACGGCCCAGCAGCGGTGCGTTGACGCGCACGCGAGTGCGTCGAAACTCGCGCGCGCCGGGGCTTGGACACGCTGCCACAATCCCCGTCGCAACCCGAGCACGGGCACTCCGCGCTCGGTGGTCGCGGCCCAACAGGCGCCGGAGCGGTCACAGGTCACCGCGAGGGCTTCGCCGGACGTTCCTGGCATCGACTGGACGCGCCAACCCCGTCCATTCCACTGCTCGCTCCACGAATGTGCGGCACCAAACGACGTCGCGGCGTTAGCGCCGACCGCCCAGCAGTCGACTGTGGTCGCACAACTGATCCCCGCCAGCTCCGATCCCGCGGGGCTGGGTGCTGCAACTACCCGCCACGCGCGACCGTCCCAGTGTTCGACGAGTGCGGCGAGCGCCGGTGTTCCCCCGTTTCGCAGACCGACAGCCCAGCAGCTCGCGCTGGTGGGGCAGGCCACGCCGTTCAAGATGTCATTGCCAGATTTTTGCGGACTCGGTGTTGCCACCATCCGCCACGCGCGCCCGTTCCAGTCCTCCGCGTAGGTGTTGAGACCGACACGACCAACGGCGAGGCAGTTGGAGGCGCTCGAACAGGCGACGCCGCTTAGGGCCGCGCCGGGCGTCGCTGGCGACGACACGGTGGTAAAGGACGAACCCGACCAACGCTCGATGAGCGGTGCGACCTGACTCGTACCGCGACCTTCGAAGCCGACTGCCACGCAGAACGACGGCGCCACGCACGAGACGGCGTTAAGCGAGTCGAATGCACCGGCGGGGTTCGCCACCGCCACTGTCTCGAAGGACTGGGTCGCCACGGTCGGTGGGGGCGGTGGACCAAGCGTCGTCGTCGGGCTACCCGTGGCGGTGGTGAAGCGTAAATCACCCGAGGTGACGGTGCCGGCGCTATTGGTCGCCACGAGGTCAGCGTGATAGACGGTGCCCGGGACGAGCCCTGCGAGTGTCGCCGACACCGTTTCGATGGCCATCCCGGCACCGGCACTGCCGGTGGGGGTCGTCGAGCCGTAGGCGGTCGTGGTGCCGAAATTGAAGACGTAGGTGGTCGCTGAGCCGTTCGGGTCAATCGAGCCATCGATGATTACCGTGGTCGGTCCGGGGGAACTGGTGTAGATGGGTCCGAGCGCCGGTGGCACGGGAACCTGGTGCGCCGTGGCCGCGGCGCCGACACCGCCGGCACTGACGAGGCCAAGGGCACTCAGGGCGCCGAGCACGCTCGTCG
>JAJZSX010000022.1 GCA_021849435.1 Actinomycetes bacterium
GACATGACGAGTAACCATTACTTTTATACAACTTCACTTCCGTCGTGTCGCTCTTTGGTCCAGGGCGAACGATCCACCAACTCGCCGAGTTGAAGGGGTCAACCGACACTGTTGAACCACTGATTCTGGACTGCAGGTTGCACGCAGAGTTCGGGGAGGCGTAGTGAATAGATATAGAGCCCTTCACTGACGTGAAAAACGGCCGACCACGTGCGAACGTCCAGTGCAATCCGTAATCCGCGGATCTATACAACACCAGGTCCTGGTGGTTACCCGCGGCGTAGTCGACCGCTAGCGATCCGTTACGGCCAAAGAATACGGGTTGGAAATAGACGGCGCTCAGATCAGGCCCTAGTGAGGGTGGTCGAGGCAACGTCATCTGGGACCAGTGACGACCCCCGTCAAGGGTTCGCCACACGTAGGGCGTACTCAACGACGCACCCGCTCCCACTGCGCCCGAAGGAAGCGCGGCAAAACCAATGGAGGCGTTCGCAAACACGTCGGTCAGAAACTCACAACCGTTGTTCTTCAACGGCGCGCGTACCACATTCGTCCATGATGAACCGCCGTCACTGGTGCGCTGCAGCACGAACGGGTGATTGGAGCCGTCAGCGAACTGCTGGCGCCACCCAAGGTGCGCGTTCACGAAGTCGATGCTCTCGCCACCCCCGGCGCTGCCGGTTTCTCCGCCCGGCTCGGTGACCCAGGTGCGTCCACCATTCACGGTGTGTCTCAGGATCGTGCTCACATCGGCGCCATTATTCGCCAGTAACCAACCATCAGTTGGCGAGACAAACGACGCGCTCGCCCACGTGTACAGACACCCGCTGGGGCTCGAGCTCAACGGCGGCGTAATGTTGCGCCAGTGCCTGAGGTCGCTGGAGATGTAGACGCGACTGCAGTCGGAGTAATTATTAGTTGAGGCAATGACTTCGATTGCGTGACCGGCATAGAGCACGTAAGGCACGTATTTCCCTTTGGGCAGTCCTGACGCGCTAGCTCCGGGTCCAAACAGCGGCGTGCAGAGCGAGACGACCGCGACGGCCGCAATCACACCGACGTTAATGCTTCGCAGTCCCACGCTCCAGCGACTCGGTCGGACCATATGCTGAATTTTAGGTGCTGACGAGTAGACATGTCGGGTCGTCGGCTATGACGATTTTGATACGAAATGATGCCCCGCTGGGACGTACGCCTAACAATCTGCAGCAACCAAGAGTTCACCGCGTGCGCTTCGCGGACAGCCAGATCTGCACCTAATTTCCGTAAGTGGGGACCACGTATTTCGGTATGTCCCCGAAGTGGGGGCTTACAAAAAATCCAAATGGCTTGTCCTGACGCATGATCCAAACAGCGCCTCATACTCGCTCACAATTTCCATCGCAATATTTCACACGTCGCTCGAACGGCACAGAGGGTGGTGAATGTAATCAAGCGTCACACTGGCACGGTCGATAACAATGAAGAACATGACCGGTTCTGAGGCAGTGCATCACACCACCGATCAGTGGAACTCGACGGCTGCGCTCCTCGCGGCTGCCCCTGCGCCCGCTGGTCGTGAGGCGGTGTGGGACCAGGCACTGGTGTTCCTCGGTGCCGGTCACCGTGACACCGCCCATCTGGTGGCCAGCGTGCTCGTCGTCGACGCTGATGGGTTAGTGCTACTCGCCCGTCACCGCCGCTACCCGCGGTGGGGGCCACTCGGTGGGCACCTGGAACCCAATGACGCCGGCCTCTGCGCCGCCGCTGCTCGAGAGCTCTTCGAGGAGGCGGGCCTGGTAGCGCACGTTCACCCGGCACCCATTGACGTCCGTCTCTCGACCTACCGGTGTCGGACCGTCGTTGAGCCGATACTCCATCTCGACGTGATGTTCGTCGCGTTTACCCCGGCGCGTGCACCGGATCTCGTCGCCAGCGATGAGCTGATGGGGCTCGAGTGGTTTGGCGCCCGCGATCTGCCATCCCTGACACCTGCTGGTGCGGAGCTGGTCGGTCTTGCTGGTGCCGCCGCTACCTCGCGGCGGTGACTGCTCACTGAAAGGGGAGCTGAATGGTTCTATTTTCGGTAAGTGGTCGAGGCTTATTTTAGTACGCCCCCCATGGTAGGGCCGGTGGGGATCGAACCCACGACCGAGGGATTATGAGAACTATGTAGCCCGTTGTTCGTGTCTTTCTGGTCCGTTCAGCCCAGTAATCGCACGGAAATACGTCCAGCCAAGTCAGTTCTGTCTGACTGGTCTTTGTGGTGTGTGAGTTTTTGTGTGCGAACGAGAGACAGACCGACACCACCACCACCGCGGGGCTCCGACCGGAGCCGCTCACCGTGCTCTTGGGCGGTCGCCGCGCAGTATCGAGAGCGTCCGCCGTTGCGATTCACCTCGCGGTTGATCGTCGAGGGAACCGACCCAACCGTCGCGCGATGTCGCTCAGGGACTCCTGGGCCTCAACCCCTACACGGATTCCCTCGCGCTCGTGCGCGCGTAGTACTGCACCTGCCATGATGAGTTCTCCAACGGTTCGTTGTCCGGGTGTGCCCGACCAACATGGCCGGTCCGTTGCAACGGCCGTTGGAATTGGCCTCCCTTACTCGTGGCGGGAACACCGTCAAGTGGTCCCATATTCGTGGCGGCTGACACCTACGCCCGTTTCACTTTTGCACTGGGGACTGGACGCGACCAATCATGGCTCAGGCCGCTCGATCTACATCGGCTCACCCACGGAGAACCCAGAAGCGCCGTTTAACGCAGCAACGCGTTCGCGTGGCGCAGCGTCAGCGCTAATGTTCCGGTCGCCGGAGGGGGCTAGTTCTTCCAGTAATCTAGAAGTTTCATTACACCCGGATTCGACCACTTAACTAATGCCGCGGTATTTGTGAATCCGTCGTTGGCTTCTGAATCGAAGAAAATGTCACCCTTAGAGTTCACCGCGATTCCACCAGGAACCACAAGATTCGCTGTGCCCAACTTCCTCATCCTAAATAACGTCGTGACGTGACCGCCTCGACGTCGAAGAAGTGATTCGTGATTAACCTCAAGCAAGGCGCCGCCAAAATAGATAAGCCCTGGATAGTCGTGCGGTCGGTATGCATTCTCGATGATCCCATAGCCCCCAGAACTCGTACGATCAATCAGCTCGTGGCTGTTGCCACAGCCGATCGCGAGCGTGTTAGCGGCACTGATTGCGAGACTGTAAGGCTCGCAGTTGCCATAGCGCAGCGTGATGCCCCTCGGACGCGCGAGATTGATCACTTCAATGATGCGCCACGACGGAGAAAGCTCTAGAACAAGATTGCCGTCAACAAGATACAAGTCGTTTGCCGCGTTGACCGTCACACCACTGCTAATCGATATTGGGACGTCGCTTGCCAATTCACCTCGCCTCGGGAGGAGGCTGGTAGCTGTCTTGCCATTACCAGCGATCGTTTTGATGTCGCCGTTTGGAAGTATGGCTCTCACTCGGTTGTTCCTTGAGTCGACGACATACAGAATGCCATCAGGAGCCATTGCCAACGACGTTGGCCGGTCTAACTTCGCGTTGGTCGCCAGACCGCCGTCACCCGCAAATCCCGACTGACCAGTGCCCGCAGCGACTCGGATAGATCCGCCAGGATTACGCACATAGATAACGTTATGTAGAGTGTCGGCGAAGTAAATCTTTCCTTCGCTACTTACCGCAATCCCAGAGAGTGCCTCAGGACGAGACGATTCAGTTTTTGAAAAACTCGCCGATGCAACGGCCGCAGTGAGCAGAAACGACGACGCAAGACCAACTACCGCGGCCACCTTAGATCTATACCGTGTCGACACCATGAGCATTAGTTCCACCTCACCTTCAGCAGCACTTTCGCAAGCAATTCGAGATCATGTGCTGCGCATCACCGATTCAGTGGCACCACGCGCTTCCTGACAATGCGCTGAGGAAGTATCCATCTGAGTGGACCCGCGATTGCTGGTTCTGCATGTAGTGGTGTCACCCTTACTATGGCCCACAAGATGTCGCGGCTAATCGGCTCAAATGGATACCCCGTACCCCACCGACCGGACATTCCCACTCACCGGGCAAGATTACCAAAACGGTGTGAGTTTTCCGTGAGTCTTTCTTCGGGCTCGGAGCCCCGGAGCACTCCACAACCCTTTGTTTCAATGGTAGGGCCGGTGGGGATCGAACCAACGACCGAGGGATTATGAGGTGGATGCAATCGGTCGGATCTGTCCGGTGGCGTCAGATTGGTATGTGGGATTTTCCGTGGGATTTTCTGAATGGCGATCGCGATTGCTGAGAACATGGCTAGCGCGCTCGACGTCTTCCGGCACGCATTGCGAACGCGTCGAGGGCGCTGACTACTTCAGTAGCCACCCAGCGTCGGTTGCGCTTGTAGCCCGAAACCTCTGTCAGTATTCCCACATCGGCGAGCTGACTAATGGATCTGTCCGCTACACGTTGCGCAACAAAGAGTTCACGCTGCACGAGAGACGAATCAATTGCGGGATGACGCAATATGAGATCCACAACTTTCCATGCCGATGAGTCCGACCGCACCTTCAATCGCCCATGCCAGTCTTCCTCGTAGCCGTGAAGGTCTGCGGCAAGATTCCTACCGTTGTCGATCGCAGCGAATGATGCACTCGCCATGAGTTCAATTATCGTCACCGGATTGCCGGAGCGGTAATCGTTTAACGAATCGAAGTAAGCACCGGTATCCGATAGGAGCCCGGCTGATACGGGCACGGTCACGCTGTGCGTGAGTTCCCGGTTCTTAAAGATCGCATGGATAAGAGCTCTGCCAACGCGCCCGTTACCGTCGGGGAATGGGTGGATCGTCTCAAATTGTGCGTGAGCGACGGCGGCCATCTCGAAGGTAGGTACATCAAGACGATGGACGAATTGAACAAGGTCGGTCATGGCTGCCGGCACACGGTCTTGATGGGGCGGAACGAAGCGAGCGGTATGAACTGAAGCGCCACCGATGCGCACCTGGTCAGTGCGCCAGTGACCCGTCCACTCGGGATTGGTGTCTCGAAGAAGCGCTTCATGCATCGAAATAATCGACTCTTCGTCGAGGCGATCGGCGAGCTCGAGCGCCCGATTCATCGCCGTCGTGTTCGCCACGATCATCGAGGCGTTGCGTTTGGAGGCGTCGCCAATCTCGGCGAGAGCAATCGCCTTCGCGCCGGCAGTGAGATTTTCGATTTGCGAAGATGACGCCGACTCCGAACGAAGGAGGATGGATGTGAAGTTCGCGAACTCCGAACCGATCTCTTGGTCGAACCTAGCGATCTCCACAGACGCTTCTGCCGCAAGAGCGGCCACGTCAGAAGGTACGTCGATGGAGGGAATGTCGGCGATCTCGGGCGTTATCGCCGCGCGATACGGCCCCTTAGATAACTTTCGATTGCGATTCGATCCGTAAGCTTCGAGTTCTTCGTCCACGTAATCGAGGTGGCGCTCCTCGTAGGTGATTGACGGCCAAGAGGAATCTTTCGGTGCCAGGGCGAAGGTTAACTCCGGGTTCGCTGATGAAGAGAACCCTTCGCCTTTTTTGACTCCCTTTGGTTGTCGAGGTGTCTTCACGCTTCTATTATACAGACACTTAGCTACATACGTGTCTGTATAGAATCCCATACAGACAGATGCGCGGTGAAGTGGAGTCGCGACTAGCGCCTTCGGAGAGTCGGCGGATCCGTTGGTGGTGATTAAGTCTTCCGCTATCAGCGCGAACACCTGATCCGTAATGCCGATTAAGCCCTCGAAAGTGAAGTAAACCATCACGTAGGTGCGTGAGAAGGTGGAGTTGTGACGCGCGTTCGAAACCAAAGAGTTCGAGTGATCTTCGCCCTCCTTTTATCGATGGCGGTACCGTTCTCGTACATGGTGGCGAACCCTGCCGCTGCCTCATCGACCAGCCCGTCGCCCACTCAGATGACTCCCGTGACGCTGGCACGAGTACCCGGTACGGCAATCGTTTACTTGATGGGCTACGTCAAATGCGGTCCAAAACTTTGTTTGCGGCTCGCGCGAACGACTGATAATGGTGCCACCTTCACCGCTGTGACGCCACCTCCCGTAGCGGGTGGAACCCAAGTCCAATACGTGAACAGTTACGAACTCGACTTCGCGAATCCCGAAGTCGGGTTTGCAGAGGTGGGACTGGTCTCCCCCTCAACGTTCTACGTCACATTCAACGGCGCGAAAACGTGGCACAAAAGGAAGATGCCCTTTGGTAATCGAATCGCAGGGTTCGCCACGACATCGAAGAACGTCTATGCGGTGACGGTGAACTTCGACAAGAAACTAAACGGGGGCGACGGTGGCAACAAGGACTACCGGCTCGCGCAGTCGTCGCTCACGTCACTTCATTGGTCGAGTACACCTATACCTAACAGCAACTTCACTTGGGGTTTTCTCGGACCCATCGCGGCCTTTGGCTCCAACGTCTGGATCTCCGAACAGCGCAGCCACGATCTACTTGTGCGATCTCATAACTCTGGCAAGACCCTGACGACCTTGGTCCTTCCAGATTCAACCCTCGGGAGCACAGCTGGTTGCGCGTTGACAGCGACGTCTCTCGTGACACTTTGGGCGCAGTGTCCCACCGGGATGGATCTTCAGTTCTATTACTCGGACGACGGCGGTGCCCGATGGACTCTCATCGACCCGGTATCGCAGATCTCCGGCACGGGGGGAGGATACTTTGATCCGGTCTCTAGCAACCTTGGATACCTCGATGTAGGTCTTCTGCACGGCGACCTCTATCGCATTACGAACGACGCTCACTCCGCCACGTTGGTGGGCACCTTCAAGTGCGTTGACGTCAACCCCCTCGTCTTCACAAGCGAAGCGGACGGCCTGGCTCTGTGCGGAGGAAACTACAGTCCCCCGTCTCGAATCTTTCGCACAAGGAACGGAGGAGCAACGTGGACTCGCGTGACCATCTTCTAGACAGGTCCGAACAGCGCACCGTCAATTCAGCCCAAACTGATCAAGCAGTCACGCGATCAACAAGCTTCAATTCAGCCCCAAGTGCATCGGCGATACGAATGAGCGTCTTTTCGGTGGGGTTGGCCGGTTCAGACAGTGAATCTGAAGCGTCGTAGGGCCGGTGGGGATCGAACCCACGACCGAGGGATTATGAGTCCCCTGCTCTAACCACTGAGCTACGGCCCCGCAACATGTGGCGCATCCGCACCGCGATGAGCCACTAGCAACCTATCGAACTTGGCCCATCCGCCACCGCACTGCTCCCACGTTGTCCTGCAACAGGCTCGCAATTAGAGCTCCCAGAGCAGGACTCGAACCTGCAACCTAGCGATTAACAGTCGCTTGCTCTGCCAATTGAGCTATCTGGGACCGCACCCGAGGGCACCGCAACACTAGCACCCGAACTCCTCGTCACTGCAGGTCGAACCACGCTTGGAGCCGTTCTGCGTCCTCGCTCTCTCGCACCGCCCGACGGCTGCGCTCGATCCGCTTCGCCATGCCCTGCCGCGTGATCGAATGGGC
The DNA here is from genome assembly GCA_021849435.1 of Actinomycetes bacterium. The sequence goes on from JAJZSX010000022.1 coordinate 7,501, forward strand.
AGACGCCAACTCTTCCAACGTCGTCGTGCGAAACGTGTACTGCCAGAAGTCGTCGAAATCGGGCCCACAGATGCGCTTCAACGCGTCGATCACCCACGACGGTGCCTCAGGCGGTCCCTCGGCGCCACCAGAATCCGCGAGGTCGGGCAACGGTGATTCGTGGAAACGTCGCCGTACCAGCTCGCGACTCATCTCCATGATCTCGTCTGCTCTAGCTGGCGATACTCCAAGGTGTGCGGCGATCTCCCGCCGCGACGGCGGACGCGTTCGTGAGCGCTCGAATCGCTGGAGCGCGACGACGAGTCGCATCTCGCCATCGGTCAGACCCGCCTGCTGTTGCACCGCCTGATTGACGAGCTTGGTAATCCAGTAGTTCGCGTATGTCGCGAACCGGACACCACGCGCCGGATCGAACCGACGTAGCGCGTTGACGAGGCCTTCCACGCCCGCAGCTTCCAGCTCTTCGTTTCCGAATCGGTAGCCACGTTCGTTGACCCGGGCGCGCACAAGCCCACAGGTCGCCCGCAGCAAGGTCGACTCTGCCTCCTGACCGGCCTGTCGCTGTCGCAGCAGTCGTCGTCGCACCGACAGGTCGACGACGGAGGCGAGCGCGGCCTCGGCCTCGCGGCCCCGAACGATGATCGGGTAGAGACGCCGCTCCTCGTCGATGCTGAGGGGCTCGGTCATCGAGAGTCCCCCGACGATGCGTCGTGACGGGGTCACGTTGATTGCGTGGCCATGCGACCAACGAGCCAGTCGCGAAGCGACGCCTCCGCCGACTCGCTCTGATCCGTTCCGAGCAACGCGAGTCGAACCTTCACATCACGAATCACGGCGACCGCGACGTCCGGTGCCACCGAACCGTCGCGCAGGTCACGCTCGAGCTCGTGCAACGCGACGTCAGCGGCGTGACGCAGAAGTTGCGCGACGACTGCCGCCACCGCGCTGTCCGACGGGTTTGAACCCGGGTCGTCTACGACGACCTCGCTAAGCACGCGGGCGGCGTCCTCGAGCCCTTGGTGGTCGAGTCGCTCGATGATGGTCGACATCGACTCGCCCGTAGTGAGCGCGATGAACGCGTCACGCTGAACGTCGTGGACGAAGTACGAGGGGTCAAAACGCCGTCGCACGTCAGGAAAATGCACACAGAGTCGCAACGCCTCCAACCCCGGTCGCGGGAGCCGGTCGGTGACCGGACGATTCACGGCGACGATCGGCGTGACGCGCACCTCGCCTCGGGCCACGTCGCTGACACGCGCGCGCAGTGGCGCTACGTCCAGACGAAGACGGTCAGCCACCTGCATGACGTACTGGTCGCGCACCAGATCACTCGGGTGCTCGGCGATGACGGTAATCGCCCGCTCGCCAGCCCGAGCCCGACCCTCGGGCGTACCGAAGTCGGCGGACTCGAGAACGCGTTCGAGGCGGAACTGCAGAAACGGGACGGCGTCGGCGACGCACTGACGCAACGCGGCGGGATCGCGCTGTGCGAGTTCGGCGGGATCGCTGCCCTCAGGCATTCGCGCGACCGCGACGTCGACCTCGTGCTGGCGTTCCCACTGATACACCGAGGCGGCCGCGCTCTGACCGGCCTGGTCCGCGTCGTAGGCGAGAACAATACGCTTGGCGAAGTTGCGCATCGTCCGAAAGTGCTCCTCGCCGAGAGCGGTACCGCAGGTGGCGACCGCCCGTGGCATCCCCGCACCGAAGAACGCGATGACGTCGGTGTAACCCTCGCACACGATGATCTCACCGGACCGGATGATGTCATCTTTCGCCCAATTCAAAGCGTAGAGGGTTCGCCGCTTCGAGTAGATCGGGGTCTCGGGGCTGTTCTTGTACTTCGCCGGTGGGGTGCCGTCAGCTCTCGTAGCCCCGGGCATGATCCGCCCGCCCATCGCGATTGCCTTGCCGCTCGGGTCGAAGATGGGAAAGATAAGGCGCGCCCGCATCGCGTCCTGCTTTCGTCCCCGTTGGTTCACGAACCCGAGACCGGTACCGGCCAGTACCGCCTCGTCGAGGTGCAGGGCGTTCGCGAGCGCGTCCCACTGGTCGGGCGCCCAGCCAAGACGAAACTGACGCGCGATATCCCCGCTGATACCCCGGCTCCGCAGGTAGTCACGCGCTACCCGGGCGTCTGGAGACTCGAGGAGCCGACGGTGATACCAGTCAACCGCCCGTTCCATCGCGTCGAGGAGTCGCTGGCGCTCCTTGCGTTCCTTGGATGCGTTGGCGTCCTCATGGAGCTCGATGCCGCAACGCTCCGCGAGCAGTCGGACGGCGTCGACGAAGTCCAGGTGCATCGTCTCGCGCACCCAGGTGATCTGGTCGCCCGCCACGCGGCAGCCAAAGCAGTAGTACCGCCCCTCTTCGGCGTTGACCGAGAAGGACGGGGTCTTCTCCCCGTGGAACGGGCACAGGCCGGTCCAGCGGCGTCCGGTCTTTTTGAGCGCGACCTGCTCGGTGATCAAGGCGACGATGTCAGTAGCGGCGCGCACCGCCGCGATGTCGCTGTCCGAGATGGCCATGGCTAGACGGTACCGCCTCGACGGTGTTCGACCGTCGCTGGCGGTGGTGTCCCTAGACTGCCTCCGTGTCCGACTTCGCCGTAGAAGCCCGATCGATCGTCCGAACATTCAAGGACGGCACCGTGCGCGCGCTCGATGACGTGTCGCTCCACGTGGCGCGAGGCGAGGTCTTTGGACTGCTCGGGCCCAACGGTTCGGGAAAGACCACGATGGTCCGTATCCTCTCGACCATCCTCGCCCCGGACTCCGGCTCGGCCACCGTGAACGGCTTCGACGTCGTGCGCCAGGCCGACGCGGTTCGTCGCAGCATTGGACTCGCTGGCCAATACGCCACGGTGGATGAGAATCTGACCGGATTCGAGAACCTCAGGATGATCGGTCGACTCAACCACTTGGACCGGGCCACGGTCCGCCGACGCGCGAACGAGTTACTCGAACAGTTCGGACTGGCCGATGCGGCGACGAGAAACGTCAAGACCTACTCGGGCGGGATGCGTCGTCGCCTCGACTTGGCCGCCGCACTCGTGGCCACTCCCCCACTGCTGTTCCTCGATGAGCCGACCACCGGACTGGACCCCCAGAGCCGTCAGGACCTCTGGGCCATCATCGAACAGTTGGTCGAAGACGGCACGACCGTGCTCTTGACGACCCAGTACCTCGAAGAGGCTGACCGGCTGGCGAAACAACTCGTCGTACTCGACCACGGCCACATCATCGCCCAGGGAACTTCCCGGGAGCTGAAGACCCGCCTCGGTGCGACGGTGCTCGAACTCACGTTCGAATCAACCGACGACGCCGCACGTGGGGCCGAAATCTTGCGCGCCGTGGCGGGCAACGCGATGAACGTTGAGGGGACGGTGGTGGAATACACGGTCGACGGTGGGCCCGCTGCGGCCGCGGACGCGCTGCGCCGCCTCGACGGTGCGAACATCGCCCTCGCGGGACTCGTCCTACGCGAGCCGAGTCTGGATGACGTCTTCTTGAGTCTCACCGGGCATAGGGCCGAGGACGAGGTCGTGAAGCCGGCTCCTGTCACGCGATCGGGCCGGCGATGAACGCCCCGACCCAGACCGCCAAGGGGAACCTACGGTGGGTAGCGATCGACATCTGGACGATCGCTCGACGCAATCTGCTCACCCTGATACGGATTCCAATTTCGCTCGTCTTCGCCATCGTTCAACCGGTGATGTTCGTGCTGTTATTCCGCTACGTATTCGGTGGCGCGATCCATATCGACCATGGTCAGTACGTCAACTTTCTGATCCCGGGCATTCTCGTTCAGACGACGATCTTCGGAGCCGTCGGAACCGCCATCGGTCTCGCCGAAGACCTCCAACGGGGGCTCATCGAACGCTTCCGCGCACTGCCCATGGCCCGCACCGCCGTGCTCGGGGGACGCACCGTGGCGGACCTTGCTCGAAACATCCTCGTGCTGATCGTCATCACGGTGGTCGGTTTCGCGGTGGGGTTCCGTCCGCATGGTGGCGTCGGGCCGTACCTCGAAGCGAGCCTGCTCATGCTCTTCTTCGCCTACGCGCTCTCGTGGGGCTTCGCCTTCGTCGGCCTGGCCGCACCCAACTCAGAGACCGCCCAGGCGATGACGTTTCCGATCATCTTCCCCATCACCTTCGCCTCCTCGATCTTCGTCCAGGTCCAATCGATGCCCTGGTGGTTGCAGGACTTCGCGCGCAATCAACCGGTCTCACAAGCAGCAAACGCGGTCCGTGGCTTGATGCTCGGCACCCCGACGGGCAACTCGGTGTGGCTGACTCTCATCTGGGGCACCGGCGCGCTACTCGTGCTCGCACCGCTCGCGACGATGCGCTACCGAAGGGCTGCGTGAACTATGGTCGCACTGGACGCCGCCGAACTGCAGACCATCATGGTCGAAGCGTTCCCCGGAAACGTCGTGCCGATCGTGGAGACCGTCACGGACGAGTACGTCGTCGTGTGTCAGCCGGTCGACCTCCAGCACGGGCGTCCCGGCGGGACGCTGTCGGGTCCGACGATGATGATGCTGGCCGACACCGCCGCCTGGATGGCGATCCTCGCCCAGATCGGACCGGTGTTGCTCGCGGTGACCACGAGCCTGCACATTGACTTCCTGCGCAAACCGGCGCTACGCGACGTGATGGCCCGAGCACGAGTCCTCAAGCTCGGTCGCAAGTTGGCCGTGGCCGACGTCGAGATCTACTCGCGTGGCGAGACCGACCTCGTCGCCAAGGCCCAGGTCACGTACTCGCTCCCCTCATCGAAGGGACCGGCGCAAGACTGACGGTGCGGCGCTACGCGACGGTCATGCGACGGCGTAAGTCCTCAACCAACCCCTCGATCGGCACCCGTGTCTGCGCAGTCGTGTCGCGGTCGCGGACGGTCACGGCGCGGTCTTCGAGGGTGTCGAAGTCGACGGTCACGCAGTATGGAGTGCCAATCTCGTCTTGACGGCGGTAGCGGCGGCCGATCGATTGGGTCACGTCGTAGTCGCACATGTACCACGGCTGCAGCGCACTGAGGACCTCACGCGATACGCCTTCGAGTTCGGGCTTCTTTGACAGTGGCAGGACCGCGACCTGGTATGGCGAGAGACGCCAGTCGAGTCGTAGCACCGTGCGGGTTTCCCCCTCCACGGTGTCTTCCTCGTAGGCGGCGAGGAGGAAGGCCATCATCGCCCGTGTCGCCCCGGCGGCCGGCTCGATCACGTACGGCGTGTACCGCTCGCCGGCCTGCTGGTCGAAGTACTCGAGTCGGACACCCGACGCTTTCGAGTGCTGCGTGAGGTCGTAGTCGCCGCGATTGGCGATGCCTTCGAGCTCGTCCCAGCCCCAGGGGTAGAGGAACTCCACGTCGGTCGTGCCACGTGAGTAGTGCGAGAGATCTTCCTTGGCGTGCTCGTGCAGGCGGAGCCGGTTTTCCGGGATACCGAGGTTCGTGTACCACTCATAGCGAGTCGAGATCCAGTAGCGGTACCATCGATCGGCGTCCGCGGGGGGCACGAAGTACTCCATCTCCATCTGCTCGAACTCACGGGTTCGAAAGACGAAGTTCTGCGGGGTGATCTCGTTGCGGAAGGATTTACCGACCTGGGCGATGCCGAACGGGGGCTTGCGCCGCGTCGTCGTGAGCACGTTCATGAAGTTGGTGAACATACCCTGGGCCGTCTCGGGGCGAAGATACGCCGTCGCCCCTTCGCCCTCGACGGGCCCGGCATGGGTCTTGAACATCAGGTTGAAGGCGCGGGCCTCGGTGAACTCGGTGCCGCCGCAGTTCGGGCACACGCCGTCGATCTTGTCCTCGCGCCACCGCTCCTTGCAGCGACGGCAGTCGACCAGGGGATCGGTGAAGGTCTCGAGGTGGCCCGACGCCGCCCAGACCGCCGGCGGCCCGAGGATCGCCGCGTCGATGCCGACGATGTCGTCTCGCAGCTGGACCATCGAGTGCCACCAGGCCTGCTTCACGTTGCGCAGCATGTTGACCCCGAGCGGGCCGTAGTCGTAGGTCGATCGGAAGCCACCGTAGATCTCCGCGGACGGGAAGATGAACCCCCGCCGCTTGGCGAGGTTGATCACCTTGTCCAACAGGTCGGGGTCCAGCGCCGGCGTGGTCATCCGACCAGGCTACCGGACTAACGAGCGCCATTCAGGCGAACGATCACTTGGTTGGCGAGCAATCGACCAGCAGGAGCCAGGGTCACCGTACCGTCGCGCACGGTCACCAGGTGGGCGATCTCGTCGAGGGAATCAAAGGCTTCGAGGGGCACGCCGCTCGTCGTGCGCAGGGCTAACGACTCGCGTTCGAAGCGCCGGGTGGCCTCGTCGAGGTACTCCTCGCCGCCCAGGGGGCGCCGACCGTCGCGGAGCATGGCGATGTACCGGTCCGGCGTGCGCACGTTCCACCAACGGTGCCCGTCTCGATGCGAATGCGCGGCCGAACCGACGCCGAGGTAGTCACCCTGGTCCCAGTAGAGATGGTTGTGACGACACTCGTGACCCGGTCGAGCCCAGTTCGAGATCTCCTCCCACCGGTAGCCCGCCGCCTCGAGCGTTACGCCAACGAGGTCGTAGGCGTCGGCCGTCGCGTCCTCGTCGGGGTGGCGCGCGGGATCGCGCCCGAGTGGCGTCGACGGCTCGGCGGTCAGCGCGTAGCAGCTGATGTGCGGCGGCGGCGTCTCGAGACCCAAGAGATCCTCGAGCGTCGCGGCCACGTCCTCGAGGGTTTCGGCGCGTGAACCGATGATCAGGTCCATGTTCCACGTGGCGAAACCCG
>JAJZSX010000555.1 GCA_021849435.1 Actinomycetes bacterium
GCGAGCATGGTCACCCCGAGATCCTGGCCGAGGGCGAAGACAGCGTCGAGGACGACGTCGTGGTTGGAGCGCTCGTCGAGCGCGTGGACGAAGGACTGGTCGATCTTGACCATTTGGGGCTCTAGCTCGGCGAGGCGCGCGAGCGAGGAGTGCCCCGTGCCGAAGTCGTCGAGCGCGACTCCCACGCCGATCGCGCGCAGCCGGTCGACGACCGCGATGGTCTCGGCGAGGTCTGCCGTGGCGACGGACTCGGTGATCTCGAGCACGAGGCGAGCGGCTGGCAGACCGACCTCGTCGAGCGCGTCGCGCACGAAGGGCACGAGTCCGGGGCTGCGGAACTGGGCCGCCGAGAGGTTCACCGAGACGTAGCACTGGTCGCCGTAGGAGCCGTCGGTGCCCCAAGTGACGGCCGCGCGCACCGCCTCGCGAACCGCGAAGTCCCCGAGGCCGTAGATGAGGTCGCTCTGCTCGGCGATCGGGATGAAGACCGAGGGCGGGATCGACCCCTCACGCGACGAGTTCCAACGCATCAATGCCTCGAACCCGACTACCTGGAACGTCGGTAGCGAGACGATGGGCTGGTAGTGCATCACGACCTCGTCCGAGCGCAGGGCGTGACTGAGTGATTGGGCGAGCGTGAAACGGTGCACGGCCGAGGCGAGCATGGCCGGCTGGAAGATCTCGTAGTGGCCACGGTGGTGGCGCTTAGCCTCGTACATCGCGGCGTCGGCGCGCTTGATGCACTCGGCGCCGTCGATGGCGCCGTCGGTGTAGAGCGCGACGCCAATGGTGGCGTGCTGTTCGATCACGAGTCCGTCGAGTGAGAACGGCTCGACGAGTACGTGCAGGAGCCGCTCGGCGATGGCGACGGCCTCCTCGAGTCCGTTGAGTCCCTCGGCGAGGTAGAGGAACTCGTCACCGCCGACGCGCCCGAGGGTGTCGATCGAGCGCGACACGAGCTCGAAACGTCGCGCCACCCCCACGAGTAGCCGGTCGCCGACGTGGTGGCCGTAGGTGTCGTTCACGCCCTTGAAGTCGTCGAGGTCGATCAGCAGGACCGCACCGAAACCGCCGTTACGCACGAGTCGCTCGCGGGCCTGGCCGAGGCGGTCCTCGAAGAGCGCGCGGTTGGCGAGGCCCGTCAGCGGGTCGTGCAAGGCCCGGTGCAACAACTGCTCAGACAGCTGACGCTCTTCGGTGATGTCACGGTCCGAGGCGATGAAGTAGAGGATTCGCCCGTCGTCGGCGCACACGGGAGTCTTCAGGATCTCGACCACGACGGTGCGCCCGGTGCGGTGGATGAACCGCTTGACGTACTTGATCTGCTCGACCTCGCCGCGTACGAGGCGCCGGCGTGCGTCCTCAGTCGTACCAAGGTCATCGGGGTGAGTGATCCACGTGGTGTCACGCCCGATCAGTTCGTCGCGGCTCCGTCCAACCATGTCGACGAAGGCGTCGTTCACGTCGATGAGCACGTCGTCGGTGCCGACGAAGGCCATCGGCGCCATGTTCTCACTGAAGGCGAGCCGGAAGCGTCGCTCGGACTGTGCGAGCGCCGTTTCGGCCACGGCGAGCGCGTCGTAGGCGGTACGCGCCGCGTCGAGCGCGTCCTGGGTCTCGACGATTGCGCTGACGTGGGCGAGACCGAGTTCGAGTTCGTGGACGAGCTCTTCGAGGTCGAGCAGGCTTGAGCCGTCGAGCGCGCCGGGGTGGTCCCCGACGACGCTCACCGCGTGGAACTCGTCGTTCACGCGCAACGCGACGGCCGCGGCGCCGTGCAGGGCGTACCGCTCCGCGTAGCGCCGCCACCCGGGGCTGCCGTGTCCGGGGGTGGCATAAAGCACCGATGCGCCGGTGGCGATTGCCTCCGCGCTCGGTCCGTCGTCGGGGCCCGGTCGCTGGTCGACGGCGAGAATGGGCGCGACGAGGATGGTCTCGGTCGCGCTCGCGTAGGTCGCGAGACGGTACCCGCCCACGTCGACGAGGAGCTGGCAGAACTGGCTGAGGAGCTCGGACGCGTCGGTCGCGACGATGGCGAGTCGGCGCACGTGGCTAAGGAGGGACGCCGAGCGCTCGCGCCGCCGCCGGTCCGTGCTGTCGAGCACCGAGACGATGAACCGGCGGATACGACCACCGCTCGTGCGCACGCTCGACGCAGCAACATCGGCCTCGATGACGCGGCCCGAGGGGTGGACGTAACGCTTCGTGTAGCGAACGGAGTCGAGCTCGCCCGAGGCGAGCCGCGCGTGGGCCGCTTCGGCGACCCCGAGGTCCTGGGGGTGCGTGAAGGCGCTCGTGCGGTGCCCGACGAGTTCGGAGTGACTGCGCCCGACGAGTCGCGCGAAGGCGTCGTTGGCGACCGTGATCACCCCGTCGGGGTCGGCGAAGTACATCGGCGCCGTGGTGTGCTCGAAGGCTGCTCGGTAGTCCGCCTCGCGTTCGGCGAGCAGTGCGATCGCGGCCATCTTGAGGGCCCGGGACGGTGACGGCTGGGTCGCGACATCGCGGGGCGTCACCGACGCGACGACGAACGTGTGGCCCTCGACACTGAGCGGCGAGAGGGCGATACCGACGTCAACCGAAGTA
>JAJZSX010000556.1 GCA_021849435.1 Actinomycetes bacterium
AACACCACGGACGCAGCCTGTTGCGCGTGGGGGTGACAGGACACGCGGGTGCCTTTGAAGACGGCGACGCCGTCGACGTGCTCGGACCTCGCGGCGAGGTCGTTGCCAAGGGCCTGGTGCGAGTGGGTGCGGACAGCTTTGACGACGGTGACGACGTTGTGATCCATCGCGACGACCTCGTCCTTTTGCGTCGTCTCTAGCCCATTACGCTGGCGAGATGACGAATGGCGATCTTCGGGCCCAGGGAGCGCGAGTTCGCGCTGCCGCGACCGTGCTCGCCACCGCGAGCGACGAGGCACGCCAGCGGGTGCTCTACGTTGTGGCGACGGCCCTCGAGGACCGCCGTGAGGAGTTGCTCGCGATCAACGCGGAGGAGCTCGCGCGCTACGGCGACTCCGGTGCCGGACGCGACCGTCTCACTCTGACCGAGGCCCGAGTGGCCTCGATGGCGGCCGGCCTGCGCGACGTCGCCGCCAGCCTCGACCCGCTCTTTGAAGTATTCGATCACCAGGTGCGCCCCAACGGACTGGACGTGTCGCGCGTGCGCGTTCCCCTCGGCGTGATCGGCGTGGTCTACGAGAATCGGCCCAACGTGACGTGTGATGTGGCCGGGCTCTGTGTGCGCAGCGGCAACGCGGCCTTCCTGCGCGGCTCGGCCTCGGCCCAGGAGACCAACCGCTTCATTGTGGGGCTATGGCACGAGGCGCTGACGGCCGTGGGCCTTCCCCAAGACGGCGTCGCACTGGTTGAGGACTCTTCGCACGAGGCGGCGGTTGCCTTCATGCAGCTTGACGACGTGCTCGACTGTCTGATCCCGCGCGGTGGCCCGAGTCTGATCGCCGCGATGCGCGAGAACGCCCGCGTGCCCTACGTGCTCGACGGCGACGGCAACTGCCACGTCTACGTTGACGCCTCGGCCGACCTCGACATGGCGGTCGCCATCGTGGCCAACGCCAAGACGTCGCGGCCCGGCGTGTGCAACGCGGCCGAGACGGTTCTCGTGCACCGCGACGTGGCCGACGCCTTTTTGCCGGCGATGGCCGCGGCGATTCCCGAAGTCGAGTTGCGCGGCGATGCCGAGACGCGTCGGCACGTCACGGCCCGTGAGGCGACCCAAGACGACTACGAGCGCGAGTTTCTCGATCTCGTGCTCGCGGTGAAGGTTGTGGCGTCCCTCGACGAGGCGATCGCCCACGTCGCGCGCTACGGCACGGGGCACAGTGAGGCGATCGTAACGCGCGACGCGACCAGCGCCGAGGAGTGGGTGCGCCGGGTCGACGCCGCGGCCGTGCTCGTGAACGCGTCGACACGCTTCATCGACGGCGGTGAGCTGGGCCTGGGCGCCGAGGTGGGCATCTCCACTCAGAAGCTCCACGCCCGTGGCCCTATGGGCCTCAGGGAGCTGACCTGTCTCAAATGGGTCGTACGAGGAGAAGGACAGATTCGATGACGTCACTGGACCCGCGTCAGGAGTTGGCCCAGCGCCTCGAACTCGATGAGGTGCCGCCGGCCAACTTCACCTCGCCTGACGATGTGCGCACGCGTCTGGCCGCCCAGGGATACCTGAGCGACGAGGCCATCGCCTCGGTGACCTTCCTCGCCGACCGCCTGGCCAAGCCGGTCCTGGTCGAGGGGCCCGCGGGCACCGGCAAGACGGCGCTGGCGCGCGCGGTCGCCGACGCGACCGGCGCGCGGCTCATTCGACTGCAGTGCTACGAGGGACTCGACGAGTCCAAGGCCCTCTACGAGTGGAACTACCGCAAGCAGCTTCTGCGCATCCAGGCCGGGCGCGGCGAGGCAACCGGCGAGGAGTGGTCGCACCTCGAAGAGGATATCTTCGCCGAGGAGTTCCTGCTGCGCCGTCCCCTGCTCGAAGCCATCTCGGCGACCGACCCCGTCGTGCTGCTCATCGACGAGGTCGACCGGGTCGAGCTCGAGACCGAGGCCCTGCTGCTGGAGGTCTTGAGCGAGTACCAGGTGTCGATCCCCGAGCTTGGCACGGTTCGGGCCCACCAGATCCCGATGGTCTTTCTCACTTCGAACAACACCCGTGAGCTCTCTGAGGCCCTCAAACGTCGCTGCCTCTACCTCTACGTCGGCTACCCCGACGTGGCGCGCGAGCGCGACATCATCGTCGAGCGGGTGCCGGGCATCTCGAGTGCGCTGGCCGAGCAGATCGCTCGGGTGGTGCGCTCGCTGCGCACGCTCGATCTGAAGAAGGCCCCCTCGGTCGCCGAGACCCTCGACTGGGCGCGCACCCTCGTTCTGCTGGGTCGCGAGGAGATCGGCGACGAGGACGCGGCCGCGACGCTTCACATCCTGCTCAAGTACCAGACGGACATCGATCGGGCGACCAAGGAGCTCCTGGGCCGCGGCAAGACAGTTGCTTAACCTGCTGGGCGACTTCATCGCCGAGCTGCGCGCCGCCGGTATCCCGGTGTCGATGACCGAGCACATGGACGCGGCGCGCGCGATGCAGGCGATCGATTTGGGCGACCGGGCGCTCGTGCGCGCGGCGCTCGCCGCGACTCTGGTCAAGGACGGCGATCACCTGCCGGTCTTTTACACCGCATTTGACGTCTTCA
>JAJZSX010000557.1:0-367 GCA_021849435.1 Actinomycetes bacterium
GCCATCGCTCGTCGCGAAGAGATGCTCGGGTGATGTTTGACCCTTGTTGATTGACTTGGCAACGAAGATGGTGCCTGGAGAGGGCGACGCGGGGAGACCGGGAACCTGGTTGATCCACATGGTCGGAATTCCGACCCCGATCTGGTGGGTTGGAGTGAAGGTCAACCCACCATCGTGTGAGGTGAAGATCCACGTCGTACTCATCTTCAGTTTTTTCGGTGTGCCGGGTGTGACGTCTCCGCCGAACCCGCCAATTGTGCAGACATCGACGAGTGAGGTTGGCGAATACGCAACGGGAACCGCGAAGTTACCGCCGACAGTGGCACACGGTCCGGCCCACTTCACCCACTGACCCAAACTCGTCAGG
>JAJZSX010000557.1:377-2578 GCA_021849435.1 Actinomycetes bacterium
GAATCGGTCGTTATCGGAGACCGCCAGAGTCCGAAAGTTTGATCCGTGCTACCCCCGATTGCGTAGACCCGGCCATGGCTCGCGCCCACCGAGAGGACGGCGAATCTCAATCCGAGTGACGTTAGGGAGATTCGATGCCACGTGCGCCCTGCGTCGTGGGTTGACCACAGCAACGCGTTAGTGGTGCCGTTGGTGTTCCCGCTCGGCACGAAACCGTAGATCCACCCGTTCTCTGCGTTGGCGAAGTAGATGGTCGTTTGGGCGAAGGGGTCAAGGTCGGGAGTCGTTGTGCGCATGACTCTCTGTAGCGAATTTGGAACGGCGGCGGTGGTCCAAGTCTGGCCGGCATTCGAGGTGTGCTCGACGCGAACACACGCATCGGGTCCGCAGTGGTAGGTGGCTAACATCCAGCCCTCGCCGGAGGGCAGGAATGACACCGATACCGGTGACATCGGAGCTGGTGTCGTGGACCCGGCCATGGGCGCCCCCACCAGCGGGGTGAGCATGGTGAACGAAGTGGCCACCGTCACCGCGATCCGGCGCAACGCGCGCGACCCACTTGCCCGGCCACGATCGGGCGAGCACGACGTCGCACTGCTCATCACTTCTCGTCTCCAATCCTGCAATAGCGGCATATGTGCCCCTCCGACGATCGGCGCAGGTGCCACGCAGCCACGTGCAGAGGTTTACCACGTGGTCAGTATCGCACTGTTGTCAATTCGCATTGACCGCGTGTAATTGCCGGGTAAACCGCGCCGCGCCTCAGTGTTCGTAAAGTTGTCCGATTGCTTCGCGGTGAGGCGACCTCACCGGTCCAGGCATGTTGCCGACCAATGAAGACATCGATCGCCTCCTTCGTTACTGCCCGCAAGGCCTGCCAGAGCGTCAGTGGAATCTCGCCCGGGAGGTGGCCATTGGTGCTGTCGTGGCGAGCGGTGCGTCCACCGATGAGTCGGCTATGGTCCTGCTCGGCAGCCTGGCACGGTTCCTCGTGTGGCACCCGGTATGGGATCGCACCGCACCGCCCGACCTCAAACTCCTCCTTCGGGCCCCGTACGTCGAGGCGTTCGTGGCGGCGTCCCCGAAGCATCGCGTAGCTCGCCCGTATCTGCGCCGCATCGCTCGAACCATCGGGGCGGTCCCGACCACCACCGCGATCAGCAGGGTCAAGAACCGACCGGCGGCACGGCACTTTTGGACCACGGTCACCGACCTCGGACCTTTCGTGGCACTTGCCGAGGCCTATCGCCGTCGCGGCTACGTGGTGATGGCGACAATCTTCGATGGTCTCATCTGCGAGCTCGCCACGGCCGACTGGGACCACAGTCAATTCATCACCGAAGCGGCGTGTGCACGCGGCGAGGCACAAGGCACTGTCAAGTCAGCGGTCCGTGCAGCCGAGGAACTGCGGGTTGCCGGTGACGTCGAGCCCATGGGGGTCCGTGTCGTACATTCAACGAAGACCACGTCGGTGAAGCCCAAGGTGGCCAAGCCGTTGTCGCGTTCCGCGGCGGTGCGGGTGGCGAAGGCCACGCACGCGGAGCGTGAGGCGGCGCGAGCGAGCGGTCCGCACGGGCCAGTCGAGGTGGGCGAGCTGCCCGAGCTCGACGTCGTGATTGCGGCCGCCGTCGCGACTTTTCGCCCCTACCGGTTCAGCGACGCGAACTGGGAACTCGTGGACGTGGCCACGCGTCACCTGGCGACGGCCTACGAGCCGCCGAGCGTCGGCTGGGTCCGCACCCAGATGGGCATCCTCGCGCGCTTCTGTCTGTGGGTGGCGACTCGCCCGTCGCGACCGGCGCCAACCGAGACGCTTCGAACCGCTGAACTCCTCGAGATGGGTCTGGTGGAGGCGTACCTCGCCGGACCGGTCGCCTCGTCGCCCGACTCGACGCGCGCTACCACTCGTTCGGTGCTGCGCCGTGCGCTGCGCCGACTCGACCCCGAATCCGCCCCCCAGGTCATCTCCTATCAGCCGGTGCAGCCCCCCTATACGCCCCTCGAGTGCGCGTCACTGGTACGACTCGCGCGCAACCAGCCGACCGCGACGCTGCGTCGCGGACTCTCGGCAATCGTCGCCCTGGGTCTCGGGGCGGGACTCTCGTCGGGTGAGCAGCGTGGCGTCACGCCGGAGTCGATCGTCGAGGGTGAGTTGAGCGGCACGACCGCGCTCTTCGTGACGGTGGGTGGCGCTACGTCTC
>JAJZSX010000558.1 GCA_021849435.1 Actinomycetes bacterium
GTGCACCTCGTCGATGAACAAGACCGTGGCCCGACCCTGCTCGCCGAGCCGGACCCGCGCGCGCTCGAGTGCCTCGCGCACGTCGCGCACGCCACTGGAGACCGCGGACAGGCTCTCCATCTCGTAGCCCGCGCCGCGCGCGACGAGGCGCGCGATGGTCGTCTTGCCGGTGCCGGCGGGCCCCCAGAGGATCATCGAGGTCAGTCGCTTGGCCGCCACCATCGCCCGGATCGGTCCGTCGGGACCGACCAGGTGCGCCTGACCGACGACCTCGTCGAGCGAGTTCGGCCGCAGGAGCTCAGCGAGGGGCGCCGATTGCTTGCGGCGCTCGTTCGCGGCGTCGTCGAACAGCGACGTCACGAACCCTTCGGAGCCAGGCGCAGGTGCAGCTCGCGCAGCTGGCGCTCGCCGATCGCCTTGGGCGCGCCAGTCATGAGGTCCGCGCCCGACTGGGTCTTGGGGTAGGCGATCACCTCGCGGATGTTCTCCTCGCCCGCGAAGATCGCCACCAGCCGGTCGACGCCGAAGGCGAAGCCCGCGTGGGGCGGCGCGCCGTACTTGAAGGCGCCCAGCAGGAAGCCGAATCGACTCGCCGCCTCCTCGTCGGTGATGCCCAATGCCGTGAAGATCCGCGACTGGATGTCGGCGCGGTGGATGCGGACCGATCCGCTGCCGAGCTCCCAGCCGTTGAGCACCAGGTCGTAGGCCTGGGAGCGCACGTGCAGCGGGTCGGTCTCGATCAGATCGAGGTCGTCGGCGTGGGGCATGGTGAAGGGGTGGTGCGCGGCCATGAGGTGGCCGTCCTCGTCCACGCCCTCGAACATCGGGAACTCGGTCACCCACAGGTAGCGGTGGGGCCCCTCGCTCACCGGCGGTGCGCCGATGGCGACGCGCAGCGCGCCGAGCACCCGGCAGGCCAGGTCGTGCTCGTCGGCGACCACGAGGATCAGGTCGCCCTCGCCCGCCCCGTCGGCGTTCCTGATCGCGAGGCGCTCCTCGTCAGCGAGGAACCGGTCGAGCGGCGAGTCGAGCCCGTCGGCGCTGACCCGGAACCACGCCAGGCCCTTTGCGCCGAGGGACTTCGCGTGCTCGGTGAGCTGGTCGAGTCGGCTGCGCGCGAAGCTGGCGCCGCCGGTGACCTTGATTGCCTTGACCGTCGGGGCGGCGAGGGCCTTCACCGTCGTTCTCGCGAAGGCCGCTGAGAGGTCCTGGAGCGTCATCGCGAAGCGCAGGTCGGGCTTGTCGGTGCCGTAGCGATCGAGCGCCTCGGCCCAGGTCATCGTGTCGATCCTCGTCGGGCGCTCGCCAGTGGCGACCTCGGCTGCGTCGAGCACCGCGCGCGAGACGAAGCCCATGATGTCCTCTTGGGTCACGAAGCTCGCCTCGATGTCGAGCTGGGTGAACTCGAACTGGCGGTCGGCGCGCAGGTCCTCGTCGCGAAGGCAGCGCGCGATCTGGTAGTAGCGGTCAAAGCCGCCGACCATCAGGAGCTGCTTGGCGATCTGGGGGCTCTGGGGCAGCACGTAGAACTCGCCGCCGTGCAGGCGCGACGGCACGACGAACTCGCGCGCGCCCTCGGGGGTCGGCGCCCACAGCAGCGGCGTCTCGACCTCGCAGAAGTCCTGGTCGTCCATGGCGGCGCGCAACGCACGGTTCACCCGCGCGCGCAGGCGCAGGTTGCGCTGCATCGCCTCGCGGCGCAGGTCGAGGAAGCGGAACCGCAGGCGGACCTGCTCGTCGATCGTCGCGCGGTCGTCGAGCTGGAAGGGCGGCGGCTCAGCGGCCGACAGGATCACTACGACACAGTCGCTCAACTCCACCTGTCCGGTGACGAGGCGCTCGTTGACCGTCCCCTCGGGACGGCGCGTCACGGTGCCCGTGACGCGAACGACGTACTCGCTTCGCACGTCGACCGATCCCTCCACGACCGCCTGGAGCACGCCCGAGCGGTCGCGCACGTCCACGAAGGCCAGGTGCTCGCCGTGCTCGCGGCGCTTGGCGACCCAGCCGCACACGGTGACGCGCTCGCCGATCATGGTCTCGTCGACCGAGGCGCACAGGGCGTCACGCATACTCGTGGCTTGGCTACCGGTCACAGTCATGTTCACTTCTTCACTAGTTCGAGCATCGTCGCCACGAGCTGGTCGTGCGCCACGCTGCGCTGGGTCTGGTCATGGTCCCCGCTACGCAGGTCTCTAATCGTAACCTGGCCCGCGGCGAGCTCCGTGGGCCCCACGAGCACCGCGAAGTGCGCGCCCGAGCGGTCGGCCGCCTTCATCTGGGCCCTCATCGAGCGCTGGTCGTAGGCGCGGTGCACG
This sequence comes from Actinomycetes bacterium, assembly GCA_021849435.1. Next base: position 2,319 of record JAJZSX010000558.1, read on the forward strand.
GCGAGCCCGGCCCGGCGAAGCTGGTCGGCGTAGGGCGTGGCGACGTCGGCCAAGGTCGTGTCGACGACGAACACGTCGGGTGAACGCTCCAGCAGCGTCGCCGCCACCCCTTCGGCCTCGCGCGCGAGCAAGAGGCGCTCGATGCCGCTGCCGAAGCCGATGCCGCTCGTCGCGCGCCCGCCCAGCTGTTCGGCGAGCTTGTCGTAGCGCCCGCCGCCGCCGATCGCGTTCTGAGCACTGTCGAGGGCGTCGGCGGC
>JAJZSX010000559.1 GCA_021849435.1 Actinomycetes bacterium
CGAGTGCACTGAAGCGCGAGGCCACCGCCTCGGCCAGAGCCGACTCGCTCGCGCCCCAGGTGCGCAGCACCCGACTGGCGATCGTGGACCGTTCGCCCGTCACCGACTGGCGCGCGAGCAGGTCGGGCAGGATCGCGCGCTCGAACATGTCGGTCATCTCGTAGGGGACGCCAGGCACCGCGTAGATGACCTTTTGACCGACGGGGCAGATCAACCCGGGCGCCGTGCCGCGGGACTGGGCGATGATGGTCGCCCCCGCGGGGACGTCGGCCTGCAGGAGGTTGTTGTCGGGCATCGTACGGCCGCGGGCCCCGAAGAATCCCCGGATCGTCGTCACCAGTGCCGGGTCTCGCTCGAGTGGGACGTTCATCACCTCAGCGATGGCGGCTCGGGTGATGTCGTCCTGGGTCGGGCCGAGGCCGCCGCTCACGATGACCGCGTCGCTGCGCGTCAGCGCGGTGCGAATCGCGAGCACGATGCGTTCGTGATTGTCGCCGACGTGCTGGTGGAAGTGCGAGGCGATCCCGTTGGCGGCCAGCTGCTCGCCGAGCCACTGCGAGTTCGTGTCGGCGATCTGGCCGAGCAACAACTCGGTGCCGACGGCGACGACCTCAACGCGCACGGTTCCCCAGTCGCCGACCGTCGACGTAGTACTGCCACCCGGTGTAGATCGTCATGACGGCCGCCACCCAGATCGTCACCTCGCCGATGATCGGGTCGTGGGCGGTCACGGGTACGACACAGAAAGCGATTGCAAAGTCCTGGACGAAGGTCTTCCACTTGGCGAGCTTGCTGGCTGGGATCGAGATGCCCCGGCGCGCGGCGCGCGAGCGGTAGAAGCTCATCCACACCTCACGCACCGTGATGATCACGGCGGGCGCGAGGAACGAGGTCAGTCCGTGGGGGCGCGCGAGGATCAGCGCGTACAGCGCGCCGAGCACGAGCACCTTGTCGGCCAGTGGGTCGAGGAACGCACCCGAGCGCGTCGTGCCGTGTCGACGAGCGACGATGCCGTCGAAGTAGTCCGAGGCCGCCGCGAGAAAGCCGACGACCGTCGTCCACCACGAGATCCGGTGCACGACGATCAGGTAGATGAAGACCGGGGCCACGAGGAGCCGGAACGCCGTCATCATGTTCGCCGGTGTCAGCAGCGCGGTCTCGCCGTACGTTCGTTGCCCGGTGGTCATGCCGGCACCGCCTCCAAGTCCGTCCCGCGGCTCGCGACGACCACGCCGTCGAACAACGTACCCACCGCGATTGATGGGTCGACTATCACAATGCCATCAATCTCGGGGCACTCGTGCACACTGCGCGCGACGCCGGGTGAATCGACGAGCAGGCGCTGTCGCGTGCCGACCAGCGCGTCGCGTCGTCGGGCCGTGATGGCGTCTTGGATCTCACTCACCTCGCGCAGCCGCTCGAGGGCCAGCTCGTGGGGGACCTGGTCGCCGAGGGTCCCCGCGACCGTGCCCTCCTCAGGCGAGAACGTGAAGAAGCCCGCCCAGTCCAGTTGGGCCGCCTCAATGAAGGCAACGAGGTCGCGCTGGTCGTCCTCGGTCTCGCCGGGGTAACCCAGGATGAACGACGAGCGGAAGGTCGCCTCGGGGGCGAGGGCTCGGATCGCGGCGATCCGGTCGAGGAATCGCGAACCGTCACCCCAGCGTCGCATCGCGCGCAGCAGCGGCCGTGACGAGTGTTGCAGCGAAAGGTCGAAGTACGGCACGCCCGTGTCGACGATGGCCTCGATGAGCCCCGGCGTGAGCCCCGAAGGGTAGAGGTAGAGCAATCGCACACGCTCGACCTCGGCCGACAGGGCCCGGGTCAACGCGATGAGCGGTTGGGGGTCGCCGCCGTCGAGGGCCTCGACGGGTTCGCCCCGACCGGCGCGACGGCGGTCGTGGCCCCAACTGGCGAGGTCCTGGGCGATGAGCACGAGTTCGCGCACGCCCCCCGCGACGAGGTCGCGGGCCTCTGACAAGATCTCCTCGGTCGAACGCGAGCGCTGGTCGCCGCGAAAGGTCGGGATGGCACAGAAGCCGCAGCGCCGGTCACAGCCCTCGGCGATCTTCACGTAGGCCCAGGGCGCGCTCGCTCGCGGACGCGGCAGGTTGAGCAGATCGAAGTCCGACGTCGGACGTCGCTGGAGGGTGACCGGTGTCGACGCCGGGGTCGCGATCAGGCTCTGGCCGAAGCCGGCGACCAGGTCGACCTCGGGCAGCGCGGCCGCCAACTCGGCGCCGTAGCGCTCGGCCATGCAGCCCGTCACGACGAGCCGCGCCGAGTCGCGCTTGCGCTCGGCGAGCTCGAGCACGGTCTCGACCGACTCCTCGCGGGCCGCCTCGATGAAGGCACAGGTGTTCGCGACCACGAGGTCCGCCTCGTCGATGCGCGTCGTTGGTTCGTAGCCCTGGGTGACGAGCAGACCCGCCAACTTCTCGGAGTCGACGTGATTCTTCGGGCACCCCAGCGTCTCGATGAAGTACCGCACCCTGTCTCCTCACATAGCGACACCGAGCGCTAGGCGCTCGGTGTCGGTGGCGGAGAGGGAGGGATTCGAACCCT
>JAJZSX010000560.1 GCA_021849435.1 Actinomycetes bacterium
GGCGAGACGGATGGCGTGCCCGGCGCGCCGGACAAGGGCGAGGTCAGCGGATGGATCGTCGCGTCCATGGTCATCGGGCTCGTCGCACTGCTCGTGCTTGGCGTCCATCCACCGGCTGTCCTCGGTGACTTGTTGCACAGAGCGGCCGGGTCCCTTGGCGGTGCGTCGTGAACGAGCCGTGGGGCTCCACGCCGACACCCGAGTCCTTGGCGCATCGCGTGCGCGACCGTCACGCTCACGGTGAACGCCTGGCCGGACTCATTGCGGTGCCGTACGACGGAGGTATTCGCTTGCTCGCCTTCATGGACAACGGGGGTGAGCTTGTCGTGGAGAGTGAGTTCATCTCGTACGAATCGGCCGGATACCTCGCGGTGAGCACCTACGTTCCCGCCGCCGCGTGGTACGAGCGCGAGATTCACGATCTCTTCGGCGTACGACCAATCGGGTCAAATCACGTCGATCCGTTGGTCCTCGACGTCGGCCCAATGGGCGCGCCGCCGCGTCCGGGAACTGGCGTAGTGCGCGAGCGGCTGAAGGGTCGTGCGCGACCACTGCCCGCTCACGTCAGTGGGGAAGGCGTCTTCACCTTCTCTTACGGTCCTGTACGCTCGGGCGTCTTCGAGACCGTGGAGTATCTCGTCGAGACACCCGGCGAAGACATTCCGCACCTACGCACGAGAGTCCTCCACAAGCACCGTGGCGTCGAGGCGCGTTTCGAAGGTTTGGGCCCCGGCGACGGAGTGCTGCTCGCCGAACGCATCGAGGGAGTCGCGTCGGTGGCTCACGCCATCGCTTTTGTCTGCGCCGTCGAGGGTCTCGACGGCGCAGACGTACCGTTCGCCGCTCAGTGGGTGCGAATGATTCATGCCGAACTCGAAAGGATCGCCAATCACCTCGAGTCCATGGTTCGACACGTCGAGGCGGCGGGCCAGGCGGTGGCCTATGCACGATTGAGTCGTCACAAGGAGAGTCTCCAGCGACTGCGGGCTCGACTGTGTGGAAGCCGATTCGGGCGCAATGTCGTCGTACCTGGAGGGGTCAGCGGACCACTCCAGATGAGTCCTGGTGAGATCTTCGCGGAGCTTGATCAATTACAGAACTCGCTCGACGCCGACATCACTCTGCTGATGGCGACGCCATCATTCATCGATCGCCTGCGTGGCACGGGGACCATCAGGCACGATCTTGCCCGGGACTTCGGGGCGCTGGGACCAGTAGGCCGGGCCTCGGGTGTAGGCGATGACGTTCGCTTCGTGCGAAGTTACGGCGCTTACGGTGAGATCGGTCATCCGGTGATCGCGCGTCACAGTGACGGCGACGCTCTGGCACGTCAATGGGTGCGCATAGAAGAGGTTCGCTCGTCGTTTCACCTCGTGCGCCAGGCTGTTGACCGGTTGCGCGCGGACGCGTCGCCGAGGTGGTCGTGCGCGGTGGACCCGCGGCTCTCGGGCGAGTGCGTCGGGTGGGCCGAGGCTCCCCAAGGCGAACTGCTGTACGTCGCCGTGATCGAGGAGGGGCATTTGGTGCGCGTGAAACCTCGATCAGCGTCTTTTCACAACCTTGGCCTCTTCCACGCGGCCTTTCCCAAGGACATTTTGACAGATTTCGCCTTCATCGAGGCGAGCTTCGGCGTCTCCATCGCGGGGGTGGCGGGCTGATGCCGTGGATTCCGCGAGGACTTCGTGACGGAATCGTGACCACGCGGTACCCGCGCCGAGCGGACGGCTACGACGCGGGTTTTCGAGGATCCATCACCGTGCGATCCCAATTGATCACTGATCCTGCACGTCGCGCGGAGGATCTCTGTCCGACTGGTGCGATTTCCCTGGACGGCGACGGGCCACGGGTCGATCGGGGACTCTGCCTGTTGTGTGGACGATGCGCCGAGGTGGCTCCAGATAGCTTCGGGCTGGACGAGGGCGTCGAAACGGCGTCAGTGCTGCGGCGCGGCCTCGTCGTGCCGACGCTGCTCGAGACCGACGAGGCGATCCAGCAAGCTCGTAACGAGTTGGGCCGGGAAGTACGCGCGCTTCGTCGATCCATCCACGTGCGCCACATTGATATCGGTTCAGACGGCTCTGACGAGTGGGAGGTGGCGGCCCTGACGAATCCGGTGTACGACGTTCAACGCCTCGGCATCTACTTCACCGCCAGTCCGCATCACGCCGACCTTCTTCTTGTCACGGGGATTGGATCGGTGGGCATGGAGGGGGCGTTGCGCGAGACCCTCGAGTCCCTCCCCGAGCCCAAAGTGCTGATCGCGGCTGGAGTCGACGCGATTAGCGGCGGCCTAATCGGTGCGGGCTACGCGAGCCACGGGGGGGTCCCCGAAGGCTTCGCCGTCGATGTCTTCGTACCCGGCTCACCTCCAACACCATTTGGGCTGTTGTACGGCATCCTCCTGGCGATGGGTCGGCTCCCTCAAACGACTCCCGCCGGGTTCATCGCCACCAGGAGACGTCCGTGACTGGCGATCTCCTGGTGGCGGGCTTCACCTGTCTCGGCATTGGCGTTCTGGCGGACCTCTTCGGCGGCGTCGGAACTCTCGTGGTGCGTCGCTT
>JAJZSX010000561.1 GCA_021849435.1 Actinomycetes bacterium
GCGACTAACCCTAAAGCCACCGTGACAGGACTTTGACATCGCTTATCTCGTAGCCGACATTATCGTAGAAGTCCAACACCGATTCGTTTTCGCTCCGAACCATCAACTGAACTTTGATGGCACCCATCTTCCGTAGCCAATCTTCAGCTGCTCTCATAAGTTCCGATCCAACACCGGAGCGTTGGTGCGCCTTTCCTACCGCAAGGTAGTAGACCCAGCCACGATGGCCATCGTGCCCCACCATGACGGTTCCAATCAACTCGTTGTCGTGTTTGAGTCCCAGGACAACAGACGTCGCCCCATTGACTGCCCGCCGGAAATCCGAAGCCGCGTCATTCCATGGCCGAGTCAATCCCGCCTCGGTCCAAAGGGCAACAACTGAAGAAGCGTCGTCTCCGATGAGTTCACGTACCTCCACCGGCCAATGGTAATTGACGAGGCTCGGACGCTCCTACAGGTTGAGCCCGTACACATTGGTCTGCTGCGTGACGGCGAAAGTGAAAGTCGGAATCGCTAGGACTGGATTTTGCTCGCTAGGTCAGGGACCGAAACCGAAGCGATTACCCACGTCTGTTCCTCATCAACTCTGAAGTAGTGATGAGCGAGCAGGATTCTCAGATTGGTGATGTCACGCCATTCCACGTTCGGAAACGAACTTCTTGTTTCATCCGAAAGAAGGTTGGCGGCTTCGCCAATGATTTCAAGCAATCGTTCGATGGCTCGCTTGGATACGGCGCTGGCCAAATAAGCGTCATGACCATCGGCAACTATCGCGGCCACTTCGTTCGCGGCGTCGATGATGTCGAGAAGGCGTAGATTGTCGCTCCGGCTCAGAGCGCCACGGCTTCGAGTCGGATGTGATCATCTCTTTTCTTCAGCCCGCCGACGGAAACAACATCAACTTTGCGGCCCAGCAGTACTTGGAGGTCATCCTGCAGATGTAGAAGATCAAACAGCGAACTCCCCTTCTCGAACTCGACCAAGAAGTCAATGTCACTATTCGCTGTCTCTTCGCCCCGCGCGACCGACCCGAAGATCGACGCGGAAATCCCCCGGTGCTTGTGCACCAGAGCGTCGATGCGCGCCCGGTTCATCTCGATCTCTCCCAAGACTGTCTTCACAGTGATCAGATTACAAGGACCGCGTGACATGGGTACCGGCGAATGCTGTCAAGCACGGGAATCACGCCGACGAACGGCTGAGCGCTGATTCAGACTTTGTTCGACGATGTGTTTGCGGAACTTTCTATGAGAAAACGATAGACATTCGTCTCGCGCGCGACGAAGCCCAACTTCTGGTAGAGGGCGTTGGCCGCCACACGCGACGGGCGACTCGTCAGATCCACCGTTCGCACACCGCATCGTCGGGCCTCATCGAGGGCTGCCATCGTCAAGGCCTCACCCACGCCGCGACCCCGGATCGCCTCGTCGACGATCACGTCCTCGATCCAGGCGCGTCCACCACTGGGAATGGAGAAAGTCACCAGCGTCAGGGTTCCCACAACTGCACCATTCGAGGTGGCGACGAAGAGGTGCGTCGCGGGCGACTCGATCATCGCGGCGACGTCGTCGCTCGTCAGCGCCGCAGCGCTCGACGACAGCTGGGGCACCAGCCGGTTGAGGGCGTCGACGAGCTCCGCGGTCGCGTGGTGCGCCAGGCGCACCTCTACGGTCACGGCTCGCTCCGCCACACCGGGCGGCGGAGATCGTCGTAGTAGACGTCGCGCACCTCGCCGTCGATCGCGGCGAAGATGGGGTCGACCCAGCGTTCCGCGCCGATCGTCGGCGAGGGCAGGGCGTCACGGGTGAACCACCCGGCGTCGGTGCACTCGAGCGGGTGGATGTTGAGCTCACCCCCCGTGGCCCGGCAGAAGAAGAGGAGCGAGTACAGAGGAATGCGCGACGCGCCGAGCCGCATCCCGTCCAGGACGCCGATGAGGCGTACGGGCTCGACGTCGATCCCGGTCTCCTCGGCGACCTCCTTGACGACCACCTCGGGCGCCGAGTAGCCGATGTCACACCATCCCGTGGGGTAAAGCCAGAAGCCGGAGTCCGCCCGGCGGATGAGGAGCAGTTCGCCGTGATCGTTGGTCACGGCGGCCCCTACCGCCACCTTGGGTGTGGCGTACCCCGCGATCCCCGAGCCGACCTCGCGCATCCACTCGATCACGCGGCCGTCGGCATCGGGCACGCCCTCGAGGCCCACGTCGGCCGCCACCTTGATGTCAGCGGCGATCTTCAGCACCTCCTCGAAGCGCTCGCGCTCGTACTGGCTCTGCGTGAAGCCGAGCCCGGTGCGCGCCACGCCGGCCAGCGCCTCGGCCCAGCGGCGCAGCGTCTTCTCGGGAACGACGCCGTCCACGGCTACCGGCCCCGCGCGGGCGACGTGGCGGCGAGCACCTCGTCCACCGTGCCGACGAGTCCCGTGTAGAACGCACCGAACTCCCCGTAGAGGGTCGAGGCCTCGTCGTAGCGCATCGTGTAGACGCAGTCCTTCAGGTCGTCGACATGCACGGCGAAGAGGGTGACGCCCCACTCCCAGTCGTCCAGCCC
>JAJZSX010000562.1 GCA_021849435.1 Actinomycetes bacterium
CAGGAGCGCGCCGAGGAGTTCATCGAGGCCTTCACCAAGGCCATGAGCGAGGTCGTGGTCGGTGACCCGATGGACCCCGCGACGGTCGTGGGTCCGATGGTGAACGCCGAGCAGCGCGAGCTGCTGCACGCCCAGGTCCAGGACTCGCTCGCCAAGGGCGCGGTGCTGCGCACCGGCGGCGTGATCCCCGAGGGCCGCGGCTTCTACTACCCGCCGACGGTCCTCACCGACGTGCCGCGCGACTCGCGCGCGGGCAGCGAGGAGCTCTTCGGACCGGTCGCCGTCGTCGAGGTCGTGAAGGACCTGGCCGAGGCGATCGAGGTCGCCAACTCGTCCCCCTGGGGCCTCGGCGGCTCGATCTGGGCGACCGACCCGCGCGAGATCGAGCAGGCCATCGCCGGCGTCGAGGCCGGGATGGTCTTCGCGAACCAGATCGTCGCCTCGACGCCCGAGCTGCCCTTCGGCGGCATCAAGCGCTCCGGCTACGGGCGCGAGCTGTCGGCCCAGGGCATCCGCGAGTTCACGAACGTGAAGACCTTCTACATCGCCTAGTCAGCATCGCGAGCCGCCTCGCGGCACATCGAATCGGCGCCCTGGTCTCGTTGGAGCCAGGGCGCCGGTGCGTCTCGGGCCCCGGATTCCCTCGGTCGAGACAGCTGACTCAGCTCGGTCGCGGGATGCTCGCCGCGACGGCCTCGGGGTCCGCGCACCCGACGATCCACTCGTCGTAAGGCTGGTCGCGCAGCGAGACGCGCACGCCCCGGGGCGTGTCGTGGTGCACCGCGGCGTAGATGGTCTTGTTGACCCCGTGCACCGAGGCGACCTCGATCACCCGCGGGATGCGCGTGCCCGCGCGCAGGCCCACGATGTCAGCGGCGCGGTGCGCGTCGTCGAGCACCTCGACGCCGGTCACCGAGGTCAGTGGCGCGCGCAGGTCGCCGTGCATCCCTTCGACCTTCTCGCCGGTGCTGAGTCGCAGTACCAGATCGGTGCCGTCGACCTCTAACTGGGCCATGATCCCTCCTCGTCGAGTGAACAAGCGGTGCGAGTCGACTCTAGGTCGCCTCGCCACCGCGCACCGGACAGCTCGTCGGCCCTAGTGGTTCGCCGAGAACGTGGCGAGGGCGGCGAGCTGGGACTCGGTGCCCACGCCGATCAGCACGTCGCCGGCGTCCATGGTCGCCTCGGGCGGCGGATTGGTGATGAAGCTGCCGTCGGGCCGGCGGATGGCGAGCACGAGCACGCCGGTGTGGTCGTGCAAGCGGGCCGAGCGCAGGGTCTCGCCGGCGAGTGCCGAGTCGGGGGCGATGACCGACTCGCTGAGACGGAACTGCAGGCTGCCGTCGTGCATCACCACGTCGACGAAGTCCACGACGTGGGGCTGGATCACGAAGGAGGCCATGCGGTCGCCGCCGAGCTGCTGGGGATTGACGACCCGGTCGGCCCCGGCGCGCTGGAGCTTCAGCTCCGAGGACTGGCTGCGGGCCCGCGCGATGATCTGGATGTCGGCGCGCAGCGACTTCGCCGCGACCGTGACGTAGAGGTTGTCGGCGTCGGTGTCGAGCGCGGCGACCACGGTCGCCGCACGCTCGATGCCCGCGCGTACCAGCACCTCGTCGTCGGACACGTCTCCGACCACGGTGGGGTAGTCGAGCTCGGCCAGGCGCTCGGGGTCGCGGTCGACCACGACCACGTCGCGACCGGCGTTGGCGAGGAACCGTGCGACCTCGCTGCCGACGCGGCCCCAGCCGCAGACGATGACGTGCTGGTCCATGCGCGCGATCGTGCGTTCCACCTTGTTCCTCCTCACTCGACTGCGCAGGTGGCCGTCGACGAACAGCTCGAGCACCACCGAGAAGGCGTAGAGCGCGGTGCCCACGCCAACGAGCATCAAGAAGATGGCAAAGACCTTGTCACCGGCCCCGAGCGGGTGGGGCGTGGCGAACCCGAGGGTCGTCACCGTCGAGACCGTCATGAAGGCCGCGTCCAGTGCCGAGTACCCGAGGGCGAGGAAGCCGAGGACCCCGAGCACGAGCACGAGGGCGAGCGCCCCGAGGGCTGTCCTGACGCGCCGGAACGGATCACCCATGGCCGGAAGCCTACCGACGGCTCGCCCCCGGGTCCGTGGGGCTACTCGACCAGGCAGTGCACGAAGAGCGAGGCCGCCTCGCCCGCGCCGAGGGTCTCGGCGCCGTGGATCAGCGTCTCGAGGCCGGGGTAGACCCGGTTGAAGGCCTCGGCGAAGCGCAGGTAGTCGACGATGCGCGCGTTGAACCGCTCACCGGGCACGAGCAGCGGGATGCCCGGTGGGTAGGGCGTGAGCAGCACCGCGGTCGCGCGGCCCACGAGGTGCTCGACGGGCACGGCCTCGACCTGGCGGCGCGTCATCGCGGCCCAGGCGTCGCTCGGCAGCATCGCCGCCGTGACCGGCGCGGTGTAGGCGTCGGTCGTGAGCCGCGCGACGTCGTGGGCCCGGTAGAACTCGTGGATGCCCTGGCAGAGGTCGGCCAGTCCGACGCCCGCGTAGCGCGCAC
>JAJZSX010000563.1 GCA_021849435.1 Actinomycetes bacterium
GGAGCAGTTCAAGGAGATCTCGGTTGCCTACGAGGTGCTCGGTGACCCCGCCAAGCGCAAGGAGTACGACGAGGTCCGTCGCCTCGGCCCGGTCGCGGCCGGTTTCGGCGGTCCCGGCGCGGGTGGCTTCGGCGGCCCGGGCGCGGGGGGCTTCCGGTTCAACCCGGGCGACGCCGGGGACTTCGGGGACCTCTTCAGCGGCCTCTTCGGTGGCAGGCGCCAGCGCGCCCAGCGTGGCGCCGACCTCGAGACGGCGCTGCACCTGAACTTCCGAGACGCGGTCATGGGGGTGACGACCACCGTGAGCCTGCCGGGCAACGAGGCCTGTCGGACCTGTGGCGGCTCGGGGGCGGCCCCCGGCACGGGGTATGTCACCTGTGAGCGCTGCGAGGGCCGCGGGGTGTTGACCGACGACCAGGGACCCTTCGCGATGTCGAGCGTCTGCCCGGTCTGCCAGGGCCGCGGTTCGCGGATCGTCACGCCCTGTCCCACCTGTCACGGCACCGGCCGCGAGCCGTCTTCGCGCCGCGTGAACGTGCGCATCCCCGCGGGCGTGGTCGATGGCCAGCGCATCAAGCTGAAGGGCAAGGGCGCCCCTGGCGCCCAGGGCGGGCCGGCGGGTGACCTCTTCGTCGACGTGCACGTCGCGCCCGACCCCCGCTTCGCGCGCCGGGGTCGACACATCACGACCTCGGTTGACGTCGGCGTGACCGCGGCCATGCTCGGCACCACGGTGTCGGTGGACACCCTGGACGACCCCGTCACCCTGAAGGTGCCCGCCGGCACCCAGAGCGGCACGACGATGCGCGTGCGTGGACGCGGCGTGCCCGCGGCGGGCAAGCACCCGACCGGTGACCTGCTCGTGACCATCAACGTGCGCATCCCCGCGAAGCTCACCAAGGACCAGCGCGCGATCGTCGAGAAGCTCGCTCACGCGCTGCACGAGGACCTCGAGCATGAGTGACACCTCGCGGGCCATCTACGTGATCTCGGTTTTCGCCGAGCTCGCGGGCGTGCACCCCCAGACGCTGCGCAACTACGAGCGAACCGGGCTGCTCAACCCCCAACGGACGATCGGGGGATCACGGCGCTTCTCGGACGAGGACCTCCAGGTGCTGCGCCGGATCCAGGAGCTCACCAACGACGGGGTCAACCTCGAGGGCGTCAAGCGCATCTTGCGCCTCGAACACCAGCTCGACGACGCCCGCCGCGAGGTGGCCGCGCTGCGCGACGCGGTCCAGTCCTCGGTCGAGGCGACACATCGGCAATACCGGCGCGACCTCGTGCCGGTCCAGAACACCATCGCGCTGTTCGTCGCGGCGCAACGTCAGCGTCGAGGAGGCGTGTCATGACCCTAGATCCCCAACGATGGACAGTGAAGACCCGCGAGGCCTTCCAGGCCGCCACGACCCAGGCGGCGGCCGCCGGCAACCCCTACGTCACCCCGTCACACCTCTTGCTCGCCCTGCTCAATCAGGCCGACGGCGTCGCGCGCCCGCTACTGGTGGCGGCCGGGCTCGATCCGGTTGCCGTCGCCGCCGCGCTCAACGAGCGCGTCGCGAGCGAGCCGCGCACCGTCGGCGGCACCCAGCCGGGGCTGTCGGCGGACGCGCGCCACGGCCTCGAGCAGGCCGACGAGCTGCGCGCCGATCTCGGTGACGAGTACCTGTCGGTCGATCACGTCATGGTCGCCTGGGCCGACGAGCTCGGCACCACCCGCGAGGCCCTGCTCGGGGCGCTTCGCTCGATCCGCGGGTCGGCTCGGATCACCTCGGAGAACCCCGAGGAGACGTTCCAGTCCCTCGAGAAGTACGGCCGCGACCTGACGGTGCTCGCGCGCGCCGGCAAGCTCGACCCGGTCATCGGTCGCGACGAGGAGATCCGTCGGGTCATCCAGGTGCTGTCGCGGCGCACGAAGAACAACCCGGTGCTAATCGGCGAGCCCGGCGTCGGTAAGACCGCCATCGTCGAGGGACTGGCGCTGCGCATCGCCGAGGGCGACGTCCCCGAGTCGCTGCGCGACCGTCGCGTGATTGCCCTCGACCTCGCGTCGATGCTCGCGGGCGCGAAGTACCGCGGTGAGTTCGAAGAACGCATGAAGGCCGTGTTAAAGGAGATCCAAGACGCCAAGGGCGAGGTGATCACCTTCATCGACGAGCTGCACACGATCGTCGGGGCCGGCGCCAGCGAGGGCGCGATGGACGCGGGAAACATGATCAAGCCGCTGCTCGCGCGCGGCGAGCTTCGCCTCATTGGCGCGACCACACTCGATGAGTACCGGCGCTACATCGAAAAGGACGCCGCACTCGAGCGTCGCTTCCAGCAGGTCTTCGTGGGCGAGCCCTCCGTCGCGGACACCATCGCCATCCTGCGCGGGCTGAAGGAACGCTACGAGGTCCACCACGGCGTGCGGATCCAAGACGCCGCGCTCGTCGCCGCGGCGACGCTCTCCCAGCGCTACGTCGCCAACCGGTTCCTCCCCGACAAGGCGATCGACCTCATCGACGAGGCGGCCTCGCGGCTTCGCATC
>JAJZSX010000564.1 GCA_021849435.1 Actinomycetes bacterium
TTTGCCTTCACGAGACCGAGCAGGGCGTTGTAACAGAAGCGCGATCCACCGATGTGGCTGGCCAAGAGGTTGGACTGTTCGGGTGAGGGGTCGATCGCGAAGCGGTAGGCCTGGGTGATTGTGGTCAGCGCTGGTGAGGAATCGACGGTGGCCACAGATGCAGTACCGGTCCCGAGTGTGACATTGGCCTTACTCCTTCACCAACGGAGTTTGCCGAAGAGGCAACGATGAACAATGAAGCTACGACTAATTGTAGCACTCATTGTGCTACAATCTTGCGGTGACCAGAATTGGAATTAGGGAACTTCGTCAGCACGCCAGCCGCTATCTCGAGCGAGTTAAGGCAGGCGAAGTCGTCGAAGTCACCGAGCGAGGAAAACTCATCGCCCTCTTGGTCTCACCGACTCCCGCCGCCGCTTCGCGTGACCGTCTCATCGCCTCAGGTCGCCTCATTCCGGCAAGGGGTGCGCTACATCTGCCCATACGTCGACACGCAGCCCTAAACCAGAACATCGCGACGCACGAACTCAATGAATTACGCGAGGATCGGTTGGCATGATCTATATCGACACGTCAGCTCTCGTGAAGTTACTTTTCGACGAGCCTGAGAGCAAGGCGCTAACCGATTGGCTAACGCAGAATGCCGAAAAGCCCAAGGTGAGCAGCGATCTGTCAACGGTTGAACTACTTCGCACCTGTCAGCGAATCGACGGATCAATCGTTGATGACGCCAGACGACTCCTCGACGGGGTCGACCTCGTACCCATCGATCACATGATCGTCGAGCAGGCGGCAAACTTGGTCCCTCGCGAATTACGCAGTCTCGACGCCATCCACCTGGCAAGCGCATTGTCACTGATTGAAGACCTCACCGCTTTCCTGGCTTATGACACTCGCCTCTGCATAGCAGCTGAGCAAGCCGGGTTACCGGTGGTGTCACCGACGTAATTTGTGGAGGTAAGGGGATTCGAACCCCTGACCTCTTGACTGCCAGTCAAGCGCTCTACCAACTGAGCTATACCCCCAACGGTCAGACAATCGTAGCAGTTCGAGAAACCGCTACCGGTCGAGGATCGCGTCGGCGCAGAATCCCGGATGCGAGAGGAAGGGTGAGTGGTCGCTCGCCAGGTCGACTGTCGTATCACACGCCGAGGCGAGCAGGGCCTGGAGCGACGGATCGATGGCCCGGTCCTGCGTGCACCGGATGTAGTGGCGCTTCACGGCTACGTCGGGGTTGGCGCGCTTGGCGCGGAAGCTCGCAATCGTCTGTGCCCCGAGTCGGGACGTGGCGTCATTGGCGATGGACTCGTCACAGTCACCGTAGAGGGCTGAGCGCGCGAGCGTCGGGTCGAGGCGCAGACGCGGTCCGTCTACCACGATCGCCGAGTCCAACTCGGTGCGTACGCCGCCCAGGCGCGAGACGTCCGTGGCGCTCTGGCTGAGGGCGGGTATCAGCGCGGCGATGAACACGAGGCCGCTCACCGACGGCAGTTGGCCGCTGGCCTCGGCGATGACTCCACCGGCGTAGCTGTGACCGACCAACACGCTCGGCCCGGCGAGTTCCGCAGCCGCGATCACGGCACGAACGTCGGCGGCGAGGTCGCTCGTCCCGTCGCCCTCGTCGTGGGCGCTCGGTAGTTCGACGGTGCGCCAGGCAACGCCGCGACGGTCGAACTCCTCGGCGAGCAGTCGCCAGGACCAGGCACCGTGCCACGCGCCATGGACGAGCAGGTAGGTGGGTTCAGACATTGGGACCTCGACTTTCACTTCGAGGATAGGCCGATGGTTCCCTAGAATGTCGAGATGGCCCGCCCCTTTGACGTCCGATCCGTAGAAGCCAAATGGCAAGAACGATGGCGTCTGGACGGCACGTACGAGGTCGACAACGACGACCCCCGCGAGCGCTACTACGCCCTGTGCATGTACCCCTATCCGTCGGGCGCGGCCCACCAGGGCCACGTGCGCAACTACACCTTCGGTGACCTCGTGGTCCGGTATCAGACCATGCGGGGCAAGGCCGTCCTGTCGCCGTTCGGCTTCGATTCGTTCGGCCTGCCCGCCGAGAACGCCGCGATCAAGGCCGGCAGCCACCCTCGCATCTTCACCGAGTCGCGCATGGCCGAGCTCAAGCAGTCGGTCCAGCGCCTCGGCGCCGTCTACGACTGGCGCCGCGAGGTGATGAGCCACGACCCGCAGTACATGAAGTACTCCCAGATGATCTTTCTCGCCTTCTTGCGCGCGGGCCTCGCCTATCGCGCCGAGGCACCCGTCAACTGGTGCCCGGGCTGTGCGACCGTGCTCGCCAACGAGCAGGTGCTGGCCGACGGGACCTGTGAGCGCTCGGGCGACGTGGTCGAGCGTCGGAACCTCGAGCAGTGGTTCTTTCGGATTACCGACTACGCCGACGAACTGCTCAACGACCTCGACTCACTCGAATGGCCCGAGCGCGTCAAGACCATGCAGCGCAACTGGATCGGGCGCAGCGAGGGCGTCGAATTCGACCTCGTGGTGGCCGACGACCCGAC
>JAJZSX010000565.1 GCA_021849435.1 Actinomycetes bacterium
TTGCTCGTGGGCCCCCTCGCCCAGTGAGGAGATTCAGCCGTTGATGCCCATGGGGGAACTCAGGGGAAGATTGACGTGCAACGTGGCGGCGATCGCCTTGACCACGTAGGTGGAGAAGACGTCCTCGCCGATGACCGTGAAGTGGATGCCGTCATTGGCGCGCAGGATCTCCACCCGCGTTCCCACGTGGGCAGTGCGGCGAAATTCACCTGATGACGTTGCTAAAAGTTGCGACGTTGAGACGAAGATCGCCCCGGGCGATCGAGAAACCTGCTCAGCGTAGAGCGAGTTGAGCAGCGTGACACCACGGTTGTACTGGATCGGGCGCATGACGGGCAAGCCCACCCAGAGGAGGTACGCCCCGTGGTGGCGGGCCAGTCCGAGGATCTGATCGATGTTGGCGCGATACGCGGCGCGCCAGGCGGACGTCGCAAAGTCCATCGCGGCACCGCGCCGCGAAATGGCCTGCTGGTCGTTGGCGCCCAGGCAGACAATGACCAGGCTAGGCCGGTACTTGTGCAGCAACCCTCGCAGGTGGGCGGGCCAGTTGTAGTACCAGGACGCCGCGAGACCAGTCGAGGACTTGTCACGCTCGATCAACGTGATGCCCGGCACCTTGAAGATCTCTCGACCCAGGCCCCAGCCCAATTCGCTGCCGATCGAGTCACCGATCTCCAGGATCCGACAGTGCCCGAGCGGCCGCGTGCGAACGCGCCGGGAGGCGATGGTTATCGAACCCCGATGAGCCGACGCGCTGCCCGCTGGCGTGGAAGCCGGGTTCGTCTCGTGAAAGCCGCAGTGGCGCAGGGCGCGAAAGGACACGAGCGGGCCCGCGGTCGAGCCCGGCTCCAACCCCGGTGCGGGGACCGTGGTCGATGTGGTCGATGTGGTCGAGGTGGGCGACGTCGTCGTCACACTCGTTGTGCGCGACGTCAACGACACACTGTGAGGGCCAAGATGCGACAGAGACAGTCCCGTCCCCACGAGCACCACGAGTGCGAACGTGAGTCCCGTTCGCAACGCCCAGCGACGATCGCGACCCCCCGACTCACCCACCGGGCCGTTCGACATCGCTTCTCCCTTTGCGTCCTCCAGGCCCGGGTTCAACTACCTGAAACCGTAGCGCGAGGCGCCGTGGTCGAATCCTCACTCGCCGGCGGCGAGCATCTCCTCATTGCACAGCACCGGTGCGGGAACGCGCTGACGCTGAGCGATGACCAGAGCGTCGCTCGTGCGACAGTCGAAGACCTCACGTCCGCTTGGCGTCATCACGTCGAGCTCGGCGTAGAAGACACCCGCATCGAAGCGCACGATCCGTGCGGAGACAACGTCCGCGCGCAGTCGATTGAGCATCTCGGCCAGAAGTTCGTGCGTGCCGGGTCGACGCCCTGCAATTCCATTCATCGCGTTGTGCAACGCTTGGGCCTCGGCGAGAGCGATGGGGATCGACAGGTACCGATACGGCAAGTCCGCCTCCATCAGGTGAACCTGGGGAGAGACGTCGCCCAGGTCGAAGAGCACCGACTCGATGCTCATCACCTTGTAGACGATCTCCTCGGGTGCCGGTGGGCTCGTCTCGGTGGCCGGGGCCTCGGTGCCACCCTCGAGTGCTCCATCCACTCTGTCGGGCTCGGGCAGGTCGGTCACGAGACGAGGCTAATTGGTCGAACGGCGCGAGACAGACAGCACCAGACCGCCCGCGGTGTAGAAGACCAGCGCGGCGGAACCACCGTAGCTGAGAAACGGCAGTGGGATGCCGGTCACCGGCATGATGCCCATCGTCATGCCGATGTTCTCAAAGCAGCTGAAGGCGAAGAAGATGAAGACTCCTAGACTCAGCACGCGGCCCATGGTGTCGCGCGAGTTGCGCCCGATCACGAACATGCGCCACGCCACGAAGGCGAGCAGCAGGACGATGGTCACCGAACCGATGAATCCGAGCTGCTCACCGATCGCGGTGAAGATGAAGTCGGTGCGCTGCTCGGGCACGTAGCCAAGAACCGTCTGAAGTCCCTTGAACAGGCCAGCACCGTAGAGGCCGCCCGAGCCGATGGCGCTCTTGGCGTTGCTCACCTCGTAGATCAGCGGCGCCAGGGCCGGGTTCGTCGAGTTCTGGTTGAGGAACGAGACGAAGCGGTCCACCTGATAGCGGTGGAGCAGCTGGAAGTAGACCGCGCCGGCGACTCCGATTGTTCCCACCACGGCGAGGAAGCTCATGAATCGCGGCGGAACGCCGGCTATCACCATCATCGCCGACACCACGAGCACAATAATGATGGCCGTGCCGAGGTCGGGCTGAAGGACGATCATGCCGAGCGGCACCGCCGCCATAAGGAGCAGGCGCACCACGTCGTACATGGTGAGCCCGTCGGGTCGTCGGTGGGCGTAGGTGGCGACGGCGAGTATCAAGATCAGCACCGTGAACTCGCTCGGCTGAACCTGGATCAGTCCGAGGTTGTACCAGCGCTGGGCCCCGAGCGAGCTCTGGCCCACCACGAACACTCCGGCGAGTCCCAG
>JAJZSX010000566.1 GCA_021849435.1 Actinomycetes bacterium
CGCGATCCCTATCACCCCCGCCGGGCTCGGCGTAGTCGAGGGCGTCTTGATCGGAACGATCGTTCCCTTCGGCGTTCCCCACAGCCAGGCGATCCTGGCCGTGCTCGCCTATCGACTGGTGAACTTCTGGATCCCGATCCCCATCGGCGGCGCGGCCTACGCGAGCCTGCAGTGGCGTCGAGGGGTCAGCGCGCCGCCAGTGAACGGGAACGGGCCAGCGAGCGCCGTTTGAACTCCTCCTGGGCGGAGAACTCTTCGACCGACGTGAGCCGCCGCCAGCGCCGATCGGTTCCGAGCTGCCAGGTGAAGCGGTCGTCGCGCCACGTGACCTCGAAGGCCTCGACGATCTCCGCAGCCAGCACCGGATCCTCGATTGGCACCATCACTTCGACGCGCCGGTCGAGGTTGCGCTCCATAAGGTCAGCTGAGCCGATGAAGACGGCGAAATCATCTCGGCCCGCCTCGCCGAAGACGAAGAGCCGAGAGTGCTCGAGGAACTCCCCGACCAGCGAGTGCACGATGATGTTCTCCGACAGGCCCTCGATGCCGGGACGCAGGCAGCACAATGTGCGCACTTCGAGACGGATCGCGGCACCGGCGTAGCTCGCCTCGTAGAGCGCGTCGATGATGCTCGGATCGGTGAGACCGTTCACCTTGATGGAAATGCGCCCGCGCTCGCCGAGTTCGCGCTGGACGTTGATGAGCTCGATGATGCGCGTGCGAGAGATCGTCGGGCTGACGATGATCTTGCGGTAGTTGGCGTTACGGGCGAATCCGGTGAGGAAGTTGAACAGCTCGCCGATGTCGTGGGTGATGTCCGCGTCACAGGTGAGCAGCCCAAAGTCCTCGTAGGTGCGCGCAGTCTTGGAGTTGTAGTTGCCCGTGGCCACGTGGACGTAGCGCGCGGTCGTTTCGCCCTCGCTGCGCACGACGAGGGCTGTCTTGGAGTGGGTCTTGAGTCCCACCACGCCGTAGACCACGTGCACCCCGGCGTCTTCGAGCGCCTTGGCCCACTCGATGTTGGCCGCCTCGTCAAAGCGCGCCTTCAACTCGACAAGAGCCACGACTTGCTTGCCCCGCTCGGCGGCACGGATCAGCGCGCCCACCACCGGCGAGTCACCCGACGTGCGATAGAGCGTCTGCTTAATGCCGATCACCTTGGGGTCGTCGGCCGCCTGGGCGATGAACATCTCGACCGAGTCGGCGAAAGACTCGTAGGGATGGTGCAGCAGAATGTCGCCCTCTCGAATGGCAGCGAAGATGTCGCCCACGTGGTCGCCCGCGAGCAATCGGACCGGGGTGAGCGGCGACCAGCCCTCACCCTTGAGATCCGGCCGGTCAAAGGCGTAAAGGCTCCACAGGTCGTGCAGGCCCAGCGGCGCGTCGGTCACGTAGACGTTGGACGGATCGAGGTCCAATTGGTCGACAAGCAGGTCGAGATAGTCCTTGGACATGCCGCTTTGAATCTCGACTCGCAGGGCCTCGCCAAACCGCCGGCGGCGCAGCTCAACCTCGAGGGCGACCAGGAGGTCGTCGGCCTCGTCCTCTTCAAGGGTCAGGTCCGCATTGCGCGTGACGCGAAAGAGGTCCGCGCGCCCCAGGGTCATACCGGGAAAGAGGCGACCCAGGTTTGCCATGATCAATTCCTCGAGCAGGCACCACCGTCCGGATCCCGTAGGCAGGAAGCGCGGCAGTGAATTGGGAACCTTGATCCGCGCGCTGCGCTCCTCACCCGTCGCGTCATCGCGCACGGTCACCGCGATGTTAAGCGAGAGGTTCGAGATCATCGGGAAGGGATGTCCGGGATCAACCGCGAGGGGCGTCAGGACCGGATAGACGTTCTCGTCAAAGTAGGTTGAGAGACGTTCCACTTCGGCGTCCGTGAGATCGGCGTGGTGCACCAGGGCGATGCCGCTGAGCGCAAGCTCGGGCATGAGCTGGTCGAGAACCACGCGGTCCTGTCTCTCGACCAGCGAGAGCACTCGTTCACGGATGGCGGCGAGTTGCTGGCGGGGTCGAACCCCGTCCACCGAAGGGGTCTGGACTCCGGCGGCCACCTTGTCCTCCAGGCTGACCACGCGCACTTGGAAGAACTCGTCGATCATGTCGGCGAAGATCGCGACGAACTTGCAGCGCTCGAGCACCGGCAGGCGATGATCCTCGGCGAGATCGAGCAGGCGCGCGCCGAATTCGAGCCGCGACAGCTCGCGACTCGAGAAGCGCTCCGGTCCGAACGCGTTGAGATCCAGTGGCACTGTCGCTGAACTCCTTGTCACGCCGTAATTTGCATCAAGCGTACGACTACTCTAAGGAGGTGGCGAGACACCGCAGTCAGGTCGCGGGCGAGGCTCGCGAGCCGAGGCCTTCGCGCTCAACGGAATTAGTCCTCATGGCGCTGGCCTGGATCGTCGTCACGGCGTTCTACGTGCTGGCGTCCCTAGGATCCCAGGGCCAGATGCCCAAGCGCCTCGGCCTCTTTCTGACCGTCATCGTCGGGGTGTCGCTCTTG
>JAJZSX010000567.1 GCA_021849435.1 Actinomycetes bacterium
GGCTCGGTGTCATCGATGAGGCGCGTGTCGAGTTCGGACCGGGGCTCAATGTCATCACCGGCGAGACGGGTGCCGGCAAGACGCTGTTGCTCGGTGCGCTGACACTCTGTCTCGGGGCCGACGCCGCGTCCGCGCGCCACGCGTTCGGTGACGACGTGCGAGTGGCCGCGGTGCTGCGCGAACGTTCCGGCGATGAGGTTGTCTTCAGCCGAGAGAGTGGCGCGAATCGACGGGTGCGTAGCACGCTCAACGGCGTCGCCACCAGTGCTGAGGCGCTACGCGTCGCGGGGGAGTCACTGGTGACGATACATGGCCAACACGATTCGCTCACCCTACGAAATCGCTCCGACGTCCTTCGCCTTATCGACGACTTCGGTGGGGTGGATACGAGCGATCTGGAACATGCACGTCGCCGTATCGTGGAGATCACGCGACTGCGCGACGTGCTCGGTGGCGATGAGAAGATGCGTGAGCGCGAGCTTGATTTCCTGAACTTCCAGCTTGAGGAACTTGAGGCGGCGAACTTGACCTCAGTCACGGAACTCGACGAGGCGCTCGACCAGTTACGGGTGTGGACATCAGTCCACGATGGTCGAGCCACGGTGGTAGCGGTGATCGAGTCCTTTGACGGTGACCAGGAGGAGGCCGTGCTGGCGGCCTTCGCGCGAAATGTCGCCACCCTCGCGTCGGTCGCCGGGCTCGATGACGCCGTGGCGACGCTCGGTGCAGCGCTGGCCTCGGCTCGTGACGCGGTGCACGACCTGCGTGCGTTCATGGATCGTGAGGACGTCGACCCCGAGACCATGGCGCGTCTGGAAGCCCGCGTGGAACTCTTGCAGCGACTGGCGCGCAAGTACGGCGGGACTCTGGCGGCCGTCGTTGCCACGAAGGAGTCCCTCGAACTCGAACGTGAACGACTCACCAACGCCGAAGTGGAGGTTATCGCTCTCGATCAGGAACTTCGTGAACTGACGACGCGCGAGGCGAACCTCGCAGCTAGGGCCCGGCGAGAACGCGAGGAGGCGGCCGTGGCGCTCAGTGCGGCCCTGGGCGCCCAGTTATCGCGGGTGGCACTCGCGAACGCCTCGGTTCGTCTCAGTGTCGACGGACCCGACGGATCGGACGTGCAACTGTTGTTCACGCCGAATCCCGGCCGGCCGGAAGGTCCCGTCCAGTCCTTGGCGAGCGGTGGCGAACTGAGTCGTTTACTGCTCGCGGTGGCCTTGGTCAGCGTGAGCGACGGAGTGGTGACGGTCTTTGACGAGGTCGACGCCGGCATCGGGGGACAGGTCGCCGAACAGATCGGCGACTGCCTGGCTGAGGTGGCTCGGGACCGACAGGTCCTTGCGGTGACCCACCTCGCCTCGGTCGCAGCACGCGCCGACCATCAGTTCGTCATCGAAAAGGTTGTCGGCGCGCAGTCGACCACGACCACGGTGCGCGAGGTGACCGGCCCAGACCGGGTCGCAGAGATCGCTCGGATGCTCGCGGGCGACCCTCTCAGTGAAGAAGCCCGCGCCTTGGCTGAGCGAATGTTGGGCTCCCCGTCGTAATGGCCGGAGCGAGCCGTCAGGTTCGCTACACTGGAAGTCCGTGGACACATCGGTGCTGGCATGACAAAGTTCGTGTTTGTCACCGGCGGAGTGTCGAGTTCCCTAGGCAAGGGCCTCACTGCTTCTTCGCTGGGACGACTACTCAAATCTCGTGGCTTGAAGGTCACGATGTGCAAGCTGGACCCTTACCTCAACGTTGACCCGGGGACTATGAACCCTGGTGAGCACGGCGAAGTGTACGTGACCGACGACGGTGGTGAGACGGACCTCGACCTCGGCCACTACGAACGGTTTATCGACGAGTCGCTCACGCGGACCTCGAACACCACGACGGGGTCGGTGTATTCGAACGTCATCGCAAAGGAGCGGCGCGGCGACTACCTGGGCAAGACGGTCCAGGTCATCCCGCACATCACCGACGAGATCAAAGAGCGCATCCGTCGAGTCGGCGCAATGGGTGCCGACGTGGTCATCGTCGAGATCGGGGGCACGGTCGGCGACATCGAGATCGTGCCGTTCATCGAGTCAATTCGCCAGTACCGCCGTGACGCGGGACGAGGCAACGTCTGCTACGTCCACCTCACCCTCGTGCCCTACCTGGCGCCATCGGGGGAGCAGAAGACCAAGCCGACCCAGCACTCGGTGACCGAGCTACGCAGCCGTGGTATCCAGCCCGACATCATCGTCTGTCGAAGCGATCAGCCGATCTCGGACGGACTCAAGCGCAAGATCTCACTGCTGTGCGACGTGCCGATCCAGGCGGTCATCTCGGCGGTGGACGAAGCGAGCATCTACGACATCCCCACGACCCTGCACCGCGAAGGACTTGACACGATCGTTTGCCAGACCCTGGGCATCGACCTCGATGAACACCCGATCGACCTGGCACCGTGGAACGCCGTGGTGCACCGCGTCCACAACACCACCAAGACCCTGCGCATCGGGGTCGTCGGC
>JAJZSX010000568.1 GCA_021849435.1 Actinomycetes bacterium
GAGCTCGCCGCCCGCAAGGTCGGGCGACTGGTCATCGTCGGCGCCCAGACCGACGCGTGCATTCGCTCGACGCTACACGGCGCGATCGTGCGCGGCTATGACACGGTGCTCGTGAGTGACGCCCACACCACCGAGGACGGCACCCAGTGGGGCGCGCCGCCGCCCGCGCAGGTCATCGCGCACACGAACATGTACTGGAGCGGTCAGACCGCACCCGGCCGCACAGCCGACACCGTCACGGCGCGCGAGGTCGACTTCAGCGCAGCGGGCTGATCCACAGCTGTTTCGTCAGTCCTTTAGATTTCTCACCGGGTCCCGGGCGGGCTACTCGTCGCCGTGGGCGCGTACGACCTTGCCGACCGCCTCGGCGACCGCCTTGGCGACGCTCGCGTTAAAGACCGTCGGCACGATGTAGTTGGGCGACAGGTCGTCAGAACTCACGGCGTCGGCGATCGCACGGCCCGCCGCGATCTCGACCTCCTCGGTGATCCGCGTCGCGCCCGCGTCGAGCAGGCCTCGGAAGATGCCAGGGAAGGCGAGCACGTTGTTGATCTGGTTGGGCTCGTCGCTGCGGCCGGTGGCGACGATCGCGGCGTGACGGCGCGCGATCTGCGGGTCGATCTCGGGGTCGGGGTTGGCCAGGGCGAAGACGATCGACTTGGGGGCCATGACGGTGAGTTGCTCCTCGGTGACGAGGTTCGGTCCCGAGACGCCCACGAAGACGTCCGCGCCGCGCATCGCCTCGGTGAGGTCGCCGCGACGCTTCTCGACGTTGGTGTGGCTGGCGAGCCAGCGGCGGTCCTCGTCGAGGTTCGGGTCGTTCTCGTCCAAGATGCCGTGACGGTTCACCCCGATGATGTCGCCGACCCCTTCGGCCATCAAGAGCTTGGAGATCGCCACGCCCGCGGCGCCGACGCCGAGCATGACGACTCTGACGTCCTTCATCTCCTTGCCCACGACGCGAAGCGCGTTGCGCAGCGCGGCGTAGACGACGACGGCGGTGCCGTGCTGGTCGTCGTGAAAGACCGGGATGTCGAGCATCTCGCGCAGGCGCCGTTCGATCTCGAAGCACCGCGGGGCCGCGATGTCCTCGAGGTTGATGCCGCCGTAGACCGGGGCGAGGCACTGCACGATGCGCACGATCTCGTCGACGTCCTGGGTGTCCAAGCAGACCGGCCAGGCGTCGATGTCGGCGAATCGCTTGAAGAGCAGGGCCTTGCCCTCCATGACGGGCAGGGCCGCCTCGGGACCGATGTTGCCCAGGCCCAGCACCGCTGAGCCGTCGGTGACCACGGCGACGGTGTTGCGCTTGATCGTGAGGTTACGCGCGAGGGACTTGTCCTTGGCGATCGCGTTGGAGATTCGCGCGACGCCAGGCGTGTAGGCCATCGAGAGGTCGTCGCGGGTCTTGAGCGCGATCTTGGGCTTGACCTCGATCGTGCCGCCGAGGTGCATCAGGAACGTGCGGTCGCTGATCGCGTGGACCTTGGCGCCCGCGACGGCCTCGACGACCTGGCCGAGGACTGACGCGTGGTCTTCGTTGCTCGCGTTGCAAGTCACGTCAACGACCATGTGGCCGTCGATGGGCTCGACCACGTCGAGCGCGGTGACGAGGCCGCCGGCGTCGGCGACGGCGGTGGCGATGTCGGGAATCGTCGACGCCGCGTCCAAAATGACGCGCATGGTGATGGAGTAGGAGGCGCTGGGCATGCTCATGGGGGGTTCACGGCTTTCTCGCGGGATGGTTTGCTGGTGCCGCCGAATGCGCCCGAAGGCACCGCCGTCCATGCTAGGTCGCGGGCCGCAACGCCTTTGGAGTCCGAAGACCGTTACTTCGGGGTAACGCTAGGCACCGATGACCCGAACTGGTCCGCGGTAGAGCGCCGGTCGTCGGAAGCGCATGACAGCGATCTGGGCGCGCCGGCGCAGCACCTCGTCCAGGTCGAGCGTGGCGGTGATGACCTGGGGTTCGGCGCCCGATGACTCGGCGAGGATGACGCCCCACGGGTCGACGATCAACGCGTGGCCGAAGGTCGCGATGCCCTCGGCCGTGACGCCGGCTTGGGTCGCGGCGACGACGAAGGCGTGGTTCTCGATCGCGCGCGAGCGCACCAGCACGTGCCAATGGCTCTGGCCGGTGCTCGCGTTGAAGGCCGCGGGCACCGCGAGCACGTCGGCCCCGTTGGCGGCGAGCGCCTGGTAGAGCTCGGGGAAGCGAACGTCGAAGCAGACCGAGAGCCCGACGCTGAAGCGCTTCAACCGGGCGACCACCAACTCCTCGCCGGCGCTGAGGTCGTCCGATTCCCGATGGGTCACCGCACCGGGCACGTCGACGTCAAAGAGGTGGGCCTTGCGGTAGGTCGCGACGATCGAACCCGTCGCGTCGATCAGGACGCTCGTGTTGAACGGACGGTCGCCCTCGCGCCGCTCGAGCATGCTGCCCAGGTGCAGGTGGATGCGCCGACGCTTGGCCACTGCCGCGAGGCGCGTGGTCGTGGGAC
>JAJZSX010000569.1 GCA_021849435.1 Actinomycetes bacterium
GAGCTCGAGCGCGCGGCTGCCCACGTGGCCTCGCTGCACGCGCGCGGACGCGATGTCTTGATCCAGCCCTACGTGGGAAGCGTTGACGAGGTCGGAGAGACCGCCCTCATCTTCATCGGCGGTGAGCTCAGCCACGCCATGAACAAGGCCGCGATGCTCAACGAGCCGGCTTCCACGCGTGATCGCCACTACCGCGAGGAGCGCATGTCGGTAGCGAGCGCGCCGGCGAGCGCGCGTGCCCTGGCCGAGGGAGTCCTGGCCGAGGTCGAGGCCGAACTGGCCACCGGCGAAGTTGACGCTCTCGTGCCTGCTCTCACCTACGGGCGCGTTGATCTGGTCTCTACCGAGACAGGTTGGGCGGTGATGGAGCTCGAACTCGTCGAGCCCTCGCTGTTCCTTCGCTACGACGACGCGGCCGCGGCGAAGCTCGCCGCGGCCATTGTGCGCCAGGCCATCGCGGTTAGCGTTTCGTAGCGTCGCGGTGATGACGGCTCTCGCGTCGCGCATCGGACGGCGTCAGAGCGTTCAGGGCTGCGTTGCACCCGACCACGTGGTCGCGCGATCTCGCCCTGACCGCTTGGACTCATAGAGCGCGCGGTCCGCGTTGCGAATCGCCTGATCGAGGCCGTCTTCTGTAACGATCGACACACCGAGTGAGGCGCGCACCTCGATCGGCCCCGCCGAGGTTTCGACCGGTGATGCGCGAAGGCTCGTGAGGACGCGCTCGACGACTTCGGCGGTGCCGGCCTCGTCACCGCGCAGGATGACGAGGAACTCCTCGCCGCCATAGCGCCCGACCAAGTCATCGGCGCGCACGCTCGTGCGCAAGCGTCGTCCGACCTCGACGAGCACCTCGTCGCCGACGGCGTGGCCGTGGAGGTCGTTGACGCGCTTGAAGTAGTCGAGGTCGGCCATCACGACGGTGACGACCTCGTCGCGCTCGACGAGCCGCCCGGCCGCACGGTCGATCGCGCGGCGGTTGTCGAGGCCGGTGAGCTCGTCGCTCGCCGCCTCCTCGCGAGCGAGTGCGAGGGCATCTTCGAGTCGGGTCCGCAGCGTCGAGACCCACGCGGCGAGCCCGAGGATGAGAGTGATCGCGATCGCGGTTGATAGCAGCCGCGCCGCGCCGACGTTATGGTCCACGAAGCCGATGACCGTCGCGATGACGAGGTCGATCGCTCCGACTGCCACCACCACTCGCGGGGCGCACCGAGTGGCCAGCGCGATCACGGGTACGACGACCAGGATCGGTAGGACCCGGTGGTCGTGGATGACGCTGTCGACTCCGACGACGCCCGCGGTCCAGATCGCCGTTGCGATCAGCCAGGAGCGGGGAGCCATCATCGGAGTCTACGAAGGGGTCGGTTTGGTCTCGTCTCGTGCGGCCGCGAGCACCTCGGGGGGCACTACGGTCGCCGGACGATTTGCGGGGTCGTTGGCGAGCAGGCGGCCGATCATGGGGATTTCGGTCAGGCTCTCGGCGCGAAGAACCGCCGCCACCACCGGCACGAAGCTCTCGAGCGCGGGATAGACCAGGTAGCGCGGCAGCCAGGTGGGGTAGTACTTCGCGTTGAAACTCCAGAGGGTCTCGAGCGGCAGGATCCCCGAGAGGCGCTTGAGTGCCCAGCGCTCGACGCGCGTGAAGGTCCCCTCTCCGCGCTCGCCGTCGAGGACGTTGCGAAACGCGGCGAAGTTGAGGCTGAGGCCCCGTCCGCCGGTCTCCTTCAGATGCGCGATCGTCGAGCAGAGCGCGTAGTCGATCAGGCCGTTGGGGTGCTCGCCGGGATCTCGGCGCATGAGATCGAGCGAGTAGCCCTGGATCGCCGGCGAGGGCACGAACTGACAGACCGCCGCAGGTTTGTGGTCGGGTCCGTGCACGACGGTGAGCAGCAGACCCTTGTCGCGCGGGTTGAAGAGCCGCCCGAGCATCATCGAGAACCCGCGCTCGCCTTCTCCGCGACGCAGCATCGAGATCAGTTCGAGCAGGTCGGGCACGCGCGACGGGTCGATCTCGCTGGGGTCGAGGAACTCGACCGTGTAGCCCTTGCGCTCCAAGCGCGACACCGCCTGGCGCAGGCCCTTCATCTTGCCGCCCTCGAGGCTGAAGGTCGTGCAGTCGACGATCGCCTCATCGCCGACGTAGAGGTAGTGCAGACCGGCCGCGTGATAGAGCGAGAGCCACTCCTCGCCCGCGCCCACCACACCGATGGTCCAGCCTCGCGCGTCGGCGTAGGCGCGAAACGCGCTGAAGGCTTCGCTGCGCTCGGCGACCGGCCCGATCGGATCGGGTGAGATGAGGGCAACGCCGCCGTAGACGGCGTAGGCCACGAGCGAGTCGCGGAAGAAGAAGAACTGCTTGTCGTCGCGCAGTGCGAAGTAGTCGAGAGTGCCGCGGCCGTGGCGGCGCACGATCTCTCTCGCGCGCAGCTCGGCCAGGCGACGCTCGGCCGACGACCCCTTCTCGGACAGTCGTCGGTCGACCACGGGGCGCGTAATGAGAT
>JAJZSX010000570.1 GCA_021849435.1 Actinomycetes bacterium
ACCAAGAAGAACCGCAAGGTCCGCGGGTTTCGCGCGCTCTATCCGGAGCTCGCGATCGTGGTGGTCTACCAGCGTGATTTCGTCGCGCTGCTTCAGCGCCACGCCCTCGGGACCCTCGGTAACGTCGCGGCGTAGAGTTGGCCTCGTGACCGACCGACGCCCATTCCTCTATGACACCCACGTCGAACTGGGGGCGAAGATCGTCCCCTTCGGCGGCTGGGCGATGCCCCTGCAGTACCAGACCGGCACGGTGGCCGAGCACCTGGCCTGTCGCCGCGACGCCGTCGTCTTTGACGTGAGCCACCTGGGAACGGTGCGCTGCGAGGGTCCGGGCATGTACGACGCCATCCAGGGGACCCTGACCAACGACCTCGCCAAGATTGAACCCGGTCGTGCCCAATACACGCACCTGTTGAACGACGACGGGTTCGTCGTGGACGACATCATCGTCTGGTGGGTGGGTCTCGATGAGTTCGACGTCATGCCGAATGCGTCGAACACCGCGGGCGTCACCGAGGCCCTGCCCGGTGTTGACGTCACGGGGGAGCGTTGCGTGCTCGCTGTTCAGGGCCCCCGTGCGCGCGAGCGGGTTCGCGCCGTGGACGAACGATTCGCCTCGGTCGGCCGATTCCGAGTGGCGCGCTTTGACTATCGCGGAGTCGAGGTGCGCGTGGCGGGCACGGGCTACACCGGTGAGGCGGGGCTCGAACTGAGCGTGCCCAACGAGGTCGCTCGCGACCTGCTGTACGCATTGATCGAGGCCGGGGTGACCCCGGCGGGATTGGGTGCGCGCGACACGTTGCGCCTCGAGGCTGCGCTGCCGCTCTACGGCCACGAGCTCACCCTCTCCTCGACGACGCTCGAGGCGGGGCTCGGTTGGGTACTCGGGTGGGACAAGCCGACATTCCGGGGACGTCCGGCCGTCGAGGCGGAACGGGCCCGCGGCGTCGCCCACCACCTCACGGGTGTCATCGCCGATGGTCGCCAGCCGCTGCGCGAGGGCGGTGTGGTACGTATCGACGGGCGGATCGTCGGGCACCTGACGTCGGGTAACTACTCGCCGGTGCTCGAGCGCGGCATCGGCCTCGCGATGGCAAACGAGGTGCTCGAGCCCGACCGTCGGGTCACCGTCGAATTGCGCGGGCGCAGCGTCTAGGCGGCGACCGTCGCGCTTCCCTTCGTTCGAAAGGCGTCCTAACGTGGCCGACTACCTCCCACACACCCAGGACGAGGTCGAGGCGATGCTCGCCTTCCTCGGCCTTCAGTCACTCGACGACCTTTTCGCGCACATCCCGGCCGCGATCCGGTTGGCCTCCGGCGCGACGGGCCTGCCGCAGGGGCGCTCTGAGCCCGACGTCGCCGATGAGTTCGCACAGTTCACGCGGGCGAACCGCGCGACCGCGAGCCAGCTGGTCTGTTTCGCGGGGGGCGGGGCTTACGACCACGAGGTGCCCAACGTCGTTAAGTCGCTGGCCTCGCGAAGCGAGTTCGTGACGGCCTACACGCCCTACCAACCCGAGGTCGCCCAAGGAGTTCTGCAGGCGTTGTTCGAGTATCAGACGCTGGTGTCGAGACTGAGTGGGCTGCCCGTGGCTAATGCGTCGCTCTACGACGGCGCGACCGCGCTCGTCGAAGCGCTCAACTTAGCCGGTGGCTCGACGGGCCGCTCCACGATGCTCGTCTCGGCCGGCGTGCACCCGCACTGGCGCGCCGTGGTGCGCACCTTCGCCCAAGGCACCGGCCACGAGGTCGTCGAGGTGCCCCTCGTGAACGGCCTGACCGACTGGTCGGTTGTGGACGTCGACGAGGCGGCCGCAGTCGTGGTCGCCTACCCGAACTATCTCGGCGTGCTCGAGGACATGGCGGGTGCGCGTGCGCACGCGACGCGCCTGGGCGGTCTCTTCGTGGTGGCCGGTGACCCAGTGGCGGCGGGCGTGCTGCGAACCGCGGGGGATTGGGGCGCCGACGTCTACGTCGGCGAGGGCCAACCCTTCGGCATGGCTCTGTCCTTCGGTGGCCCCTACCTCGGGCTCTTCGCCATAGCCGCTGAACACGTTCGGCGCCTGCCGGGGCGCATCGTGGGCGAGACCCTCGACACCAACGGCCGGCGGGCCTTCGTGACGACCTTGCGCGCCCGCGAACAGGACATCCGTCGCGAGAAAGCGACCTCCAACGTCTGCACGAACCAGGCCTTGATGGCCGTCACCGCGGCGATCCAACTCGGCTGGCTCGGCACCGCGGGACTGCGTCAGGTCGCGGTGGCCAGTGCCACGGGGGCGCACGCGCTCTTCGACGTGGTCACCGCGATCGAGGGGGTTGAGCCCCTCGTCTCAGCCCCGTTCCTGCGCGAATTCGCCGTTCGCCTCGCGCGTCCCGCCGACGAGGTCATCGCGACGATGGCGGCCGACGGAATCCTCGCGGGACTGTCGGTCGCCTCTTTGACCGGTGGACCCGACCCGTCGGTCGGAGACGATCCGTCCACGATCCTGCTCGTGGCGGT
>JAJZSX010000023.1 GCA_021849435.1 Actinomycetes bacterium
CCCGTGACCTCCGACGCGCTCCAGTCTCTGCCCGCGGCACATTCGGGCATGGCGGCGTCGACCGTGAACACCGCTCGCGAGCTCGGCGCCGTCTCGGGTGTGGCCATTTTGGGCTCGATCGTGAACGGGCAGCTGACCGTGCACCTCACCCAACGGCTCATCCAGATCGGGGTGCCGGCGTCCTACCGCGCCGAGATCATCGCTGCGCTGACGACCGGGACAATTGGCGCCAAGGCGAAGCAGTACCAGGGTGGCGGCGCGGCGATCCAGGCGATCATCTACAAGGTCGTGAACGCGGCCTACGGCGCGTTCACCAATGGCCTGCACATCGCCCTGCTTGTCGCGAGTGGCCTAATGGTGGTCTCGGCGCTGACCGCACTCATCGGGGGAACTGGTAGCGAGGCGCGGCGCGGCGGATCGGCCCCCGAAGCGATCGATTAGCCCCCTAGACTGTGGCGGCAAATGCGCCTCAGCCACCGAATCCCGACGACGCCCTGGCGGGCGGCGTCAACCTGGGGTGTACGACCTCGGATGATCGCGCCGCTGTTCAGCGGACTGGCGCTCTTCGGCCTGGGCGAGGGACTGCTCGTGCTCTCGCACCTTGGTGCGACGCCCTGGACGGTCTTCGCCCAGGGGGTGGCCAAGCACGCGGGGATCTCGCTCGGGTGGGCGACGGCGTTGATCAGTGTCGTCGTACTGACGATGTGGTGGCCCCTGCGCGAACGACCCGGCTTTGGCACCGTGTCGAATCTCGTGGTGATCGCGCTGGTCCTTGATCTGACGGCGACCTCGATCCCAGCACCGTCGGGCGAGATCTCGCGCTGGCTCTTCGTAGCTGGCGCGGTCATCGCGATCGGGATGGGTAGCGCGCTGTACCTCACCACCGGCCTCGGACCGGGACCGCGAGACGGTTTGATGACGAGCCTGCATCGACGACTGGGCGTGAGCGTGGTCTACGTCCGCGTCACGCTGGAGGTGGCGGTACTCGCGATCGGGTGGTTCATGGGGGGCACGGTCGGCCTGGGCACCGCCGTGTTCGCCGGGACGATTGGCTTTTCGATCGGGGTCTGGCTGCAGGGCCTCGAGTGGATTCTCGCCAGGGCCACCTCGTGATCGCCGGGGACCAGCTCGCGACGTTCCTCGTCGCCTCGTTCGCGATCATCATCGTCCCCGGTCCGAGCGTGCTCTTCACGCTGGCCCGGGGTGTGGCGTGGGGCCGCGCCGTCGCGGTCCTCACGGTCCTCGGCAATACCGTAGGGACCTTGCTGCTCTCGGCGATCGTCGCCTTGGGACTCGGACCGCTGCTCAGCCATTCGCACCCGTTCTCGGTCGTCTTGCAGCTCGCGGGCGGGTGCTACCTCGCCTGGCTCGGCACCGACGCCCTACGCCATCGCCACGAACACGCGCGCGCCATGACCACGCGCGAGCCACAGCGTCCCCGCGCGCGCCAGATCGTCCGTCAGGGCTTCACCGTGGGCATCTTGAATCCGAAGTCACTCGTCTTCTTTGCCGCCGTCTTCCCTCATTTCGTAGATCCGTCTCGGGGCAGCGTCACGGTGCAACTCCTCGTCTTCGGGCTCATCTTCAGCGTGATGGCCTTCGCCAGCGATTCGACCTGGGGCGTCATCGCCGGGACCGCGCGCGAGTGGCTCGCCGGTTCGCCGCGTCGGCTCGTCGCGCTGCGTGCGACGGGCGGCTGCGTGATGATCGTGCTGGGCGCGCTCATCCTCTTCAGTGCCGTTCGTGGCTAGGGAGGCGACGCCGCTCCCTACACTCGTTGCCATGGTGCGACGATGAGTATGCACGCCGGCCGCGCGGGGATGCAGTCACTGCGACGAGATCGGTCGGTGCTCGAGCATCGGATCTCGAGGGGCACGCTGCGCCGGGTCCTGGTGTTCGCCAAGCCCTACCGCCGGATCCTCACGATCTTCCTGACCGCGGTGGTGCTCGAGGCCGTGGTCGCCTCGGTGTCGCCACTCGTGCTTCGGGCGATCTTTGACATCGGGATCGCCAAGTCCGCGAGGGCGTCATCATCGGGCTGGCCGTGCTGGCGGCGGTGCTCGCGATCCTGGACGCGATCCTCTCGCTCGCCGATCGGCGTATCTCGGCCACCGTCGGCGAAGGGCTCATCTACGACCTGCGCGCCCGCGTCTACGGTCACATCCAGCGCATGCCGATCGCCTTCTTCTCGAGGACCCAGACCGGGGCGCTGATCAGCCGGTTGAACAACGACGTCATCGGTGCCCAGCAAGCCTTCACCGATCTGTTCTCGAACGTCGTGGGCAACGTCGTGCTCGTCACCCTGATCCTCGTGACGATGTTCTTCCTCAGCTGGCAGATCACCCTGGTGGCCCTGATCCTCTTACCGATCTTCCTCATCCCGGCGCGACTGGTGGGGCGCCGGCTCGGAACGCTGTTTCACCGCGGGATGGAGCTCAACGCCGAGATGAACATGGTCATGTCCGAGCGCTTCAACGTCGCCGGGGCCATGGTGGTCAAGCTCTTCGGCCGTCCCGACGACGAGCTGCGCACCTTCCGCCAGCGAGCGGGCGAGGTTCGCGACATGGGCGTGCGCCAGGCGACCTACCAGCGGTTCTTCTTCGTCGCACTCGGCCTGACGGCCTCGCTCGCCACGGCCTTCGCTTACGGCTTCGGCGGGGTCGCCGTCTTGCACGGCACCCTCGGGATCGGCACGGTGGTGGCACTCACGATGTACGTCACGCGACTCTACGGTCCGCTCACGCAGCTGTCGAACCTCAACATCGACTACGTCTCGGCGATGGTGAGCTTCGGGCGACTCTTCGAGGTACTCGACCTCGAGCCGATGATCACACAGAGCCCCAACGCCACGGCCATCCCAGCCGGGCCGGTGACGCTGCGCTTCGAGCACGTCTCGTTCGCCTACCCGGGCGCGGACGAGGTGTCGCTCGCCTCGCTCGAGGCGGTCGCGATCCTGGAATCGACGCCGCGCACGCCGGTCCTGCACGACGTGCGCTTCGAGGTGGCGCCGGGGACGATGACGGCACTCGTGGGACCGAGCGGGGCCGGCAAGACGACGATCTCGCTGTTGGTGTCACGCCTCTACGACGTCGACGAGGGCGCCATCACGATCAACGGCCTCGACCTGCGCGAGGCCACCGTGGCCTCGCTGACCGAGACCGTCGGCGTTGTGACCCAGGACCCGCACCTGTTCCACGACACCCTGGCCGCGAACCTGCTCTTCGCGCGGCCCGAGGCGACCGCGAGCGAGCTCGAGGCGGCGCTACGCGCCGCGCAGATTTGGGGTCTCGTCTCGAACCTGCCCCAGGGGCTGGACACCGTGGTGGGCGAGCGCGGCTACCGCCTCTCGGGCGGCGAGAAGCAGCGGGTGGCACTGGCCCGACTCCTCTTGAAGTCGCCGCACCTCGTCGTGCTCGACGAGGCGACGGCGCACCTGGACTCCGAGAGCGAGGCCGCGGTCCAGCGCGCGCTCGACTCGACGATGGCCGAGCGCACCTCGCTCGTCATCGCGCACCGGCTCTCCACCGTGCGCAACGCCGATCAGATTCTGGTGGTCGACGGCGGGACCATCGTCGAACGGGGAACGCACCGCGAACTCCTCGAGCACGGCCGGCTCTACCGGGTCCTCTACGAGACCCAGTTCGCCGACCAAGCGGTCTAACCCATCGAGTGGGCACCGCCGTCGACGTGGATGATCGACGCGGTCGTGAGACGCATCAGCGGCGAGAGCAGCGCGACCGTCGTGTCGGCGACGGCACTGGCGTCGTGCACGTCCCAGCCGAGCGGCGCGCGTTCGCCCCAGGTGTCCTCGAAGTGCGAGAAGCCAGGAATCGATTTCGCGGCGACGGTGCGGATCGGGCCGGCGGCGACCATGTTGACGCGAATTCGATCCGGCCCGACCTCGCGGGCGAGGTAGCGGCCGAGTGACTCCAGCGCGGCCTTCATCACGCCCATCCAGTCATAGAGCGGGTAGGCGCGCGAGGCGTCAAAGTCGAGCGACACCACCGAGGCGCCACCGCGAGCGGTGCTTGCCTGGAGGAGCGGGCGAAAGGCCCCGACCAGCGTGGCCAGGGAGTACGTCGAGATGTGCATCGCGGTCGCGACGTCTTCGAAGGGGGCGACGAACATGCCCGAGCCCAGGCAGGACGGCGGGGCGTAGCCAATGGCGTGCACCAGGCCGTCAAGACGACCGAATCGCTCGTGCACGGCCCCGACCGCCGCGTCCACCTGCTCGGGCTCGGTCACGTCGAGCTCGAGCACCTCACCGACGTCGCCGAGCTTGCGCGCCGTGCGCTTGGTCAACGACAGGCCCCGTCCCGCACCCGTGATGATCACCGAGGCTCCTTCGGCCAGCGCGTGCTCGGCGATGCGAAAGGCGAGGGAGTCGTCGGTCAGCACACCGGTGATCAGGATTCGATGATTCGTGAGCAAGCCCATCTTGTTAGCGTAGTTCCAGCACTTCGAAGGACGGTGACGATGGACGGCACGATCGGGATTATCGGTGGCACGGGACCGGCGGGGCGCGGGGTCGCCATTCGCCTGGCCAAGGCCGGCTACGACGTCTCGATCGGTTCGCGCGATGCGCAACGCGCCGGCGAGGTCGTCGGTGCCATGGCCGTGCCCAGTGAGGGCGCGATCCGCGGCGTCGCCAACGAGGACGCCGCCATGGCCGACGTCGTCATCATCGCCACGCCCTGGGATTCGGCGGTCGCGACCGCGAAGGCCCTGCGCGAGCTGCTGGCCGGTAAGGTCGTCATCTCCATGGTGAACGCGCTGGTGCGCGAGGGGCGTGAGCTCGTGCCGCTCTACCCGTCGCGCGGCTCGATGGCCGGCCAGCTCGCCACGGTCCTGCCCACGAGCCGACTCGTGGGCGCCTTTCACCACCTGCCGGCCGCGCAGATGGAGGATCTCGCGAGCGGGTTGGACGCGGACGTGGTGGTCTTCGGCGACGACGCGGCGGCCCGCGAGGCCGTGGCGGGCTTGATCGACGAGATGCCGGGCCTGCGCAGCGTGGTCGCGGGCACGATGTCGCTCGCCGGGGCGGTCGAGGCCTTCACCGCGGTGTGCGTCTCGATCAACATCCGCCACAAGGCGCACTCCTACGTGAAGCTCGAAGGGCTCGGGAACTGATGCATCTCTACGACACCGCGCGACGAGGGGTCTACCCGCTCGAGGTCGGACCCACGGTGACGATGTACAGCTGCGGGATCACGCCCTATGACGCCGCACACCTTGGGCACGCCTACGTCTACCTGACCTTTGACGTCCTGCAGCGGCGCATGCGCGACGCGGGTTACGACACGCGCTGCGTGCGCAACGTCACCGACGTCGACGACGACATCTTGCGCAAGTCGCGCGAGCTCGGCGTGCACTACCTGGACTTGGCGGCTGAGGAGATGGCGATCTTCGAGCGCGACATGCAGCTCTTGAACCTCCTGCCGTGCTTCACCGAGCCGCGCGCGACCGGGGCGATCCCTGAGATCCTCACCCTGATCGGCGAGACCTTCGACCAGGGCCTGGCCTACGAGGTCGACGGGTGGGTCTACTTCGAGGTCGCGAAGTTCCCGCGCTTCGGGCAGGTGAGCCACGAGTCGCGCGAGTCGATGCTGGAACTGGCCGCGGTGCACGGCGGGCGGCCCGACGACCCTCGCAAGCGCGACCCGCTCGACTTCGTGCTGTGGCAGCCGTCCCTCGGCGACGAGCCGGCCTGGGAGTCGCGGTGGGGCGCTGGTCGGCCCGGTTGGCACATCGAGTGCTCCGCGCTGTCGCTGCGCGACCTGGGCGAGACCGTCGACGTCCACGGCGGCGGACGCGACCTCGCCTTCCCGCACCACGAGTGCGAGGCCGCCCAGTCCGAGTCGGTGACGGGCGCGCCCTTCGTGAAGCACTGGCTCCACGTCGGGCTGGTCGGGCTGCACGGCACGAAGATGTCCAAGTCCTTGGGCAACCTCGTCTTCGTCTCCGAGCTCGTGCGTCGCGCCGATCCGAGCTCGGTGCGACTCGCCCTGCTCGACCAGCACTACCGCACGGACTGGGAGTGGCGTGACGAGCTGTTGCTGCGAGCCCAGTCGCGCCTGGCGACGTGGTCGTCAACGCTGACGGCTGGTCGTGCCGGTGCGCTCATCGAGGACGTGCGCGCCGCGCTCGACGACGACCTAAACACCCCCGCCGCGCTGAGTCTGATCGATGACGCGGCCCACGCCGGCTACAACGTCGCCCCGGCCGCCACGTTGCTCGGCGTTACGCTGTAGCCAACGAAAGGGAGTCATGTCCGAGCTGTCGGTGCAACTACCGGATGGATCAACGCGCACCCTGCCGGCGGGAACCACCGGCGCTGGCCTCGCGGTCAGCATTGGACGGCGTCTGGCCAAAGACGCGCTCGCGGTCCAGGTCAACGGACAGCTGACGGACCTCTCGACGCCGCTGCCCGATGGCGCGGCCGTAGCGGTCGTCACCCCCGACAGCGACCTCGGTCGCGAGATCCTTCGTCACTCGACCGCCCACGTCCTCGCCCAGGCGGTGCTTCGACTCTGGCCCGGGGCGCACTACGCCATCGGCCCGGCGATCGAGAACGGCTTCTACTACGACTT
Organism: Actinomycetes bacterium; assembly: GCA_021849435.1. Next base: position 6,591 of record JAJZSX010000023.1, read on the forward strand.
CGAACTGCCGGGCGACGCCCACTTCACCGACGACGACCTCGCGGTCATCGAAGCGGCGATGCGTGCCATCATCGCCGAGGACCAGCCGTTCGCCCGATCGGAGTACTCGGTCGACGAAGGGCTCGAGCTCTTCAAGGACCAGCCCTTCAAGGTCGAGATCATCCGCGGGGTGGCCTCGGGAACGGCCGAGGAACAGGACTTGGACGAAGTCGCGAGTGGCTCGGTGGTCTCGGCCTACGCCAACGCCGGCGGCTTCGTGGACCTCTGTCGAGGTCCCCACGTCCCCTCGACGGGCCGACTCGGCCACTTCACGCTCACCCGCGTCGCCGGCGCCTACTGGCGAGGCGACGAGAACCGACCGCAACTGCAGCGGATCTACGGGACGGCCTGGGAGTCCGACGCCGCCCTCGCCGCGCACCTGCATATGCTCGCCGAAGCCGAGAAACGAGATCACCGCCGACTGGCGACCGAGCTCGACCTGCTCAGCTTTCCCTCGGAGCTCGGCGGCGGCCTCGCGGTCTGGCACCCGCGCGGTGGCATCATCCGCAAGCAGATGGAGGACTATTCGCGCGCCCGACACCTCGAGGGCGGCTACGAGTTCGTCGTGACCCCGCACCTGACCAATAAGCGCCTCTATGAGACCTCGGGGCACCTGAGCTTCTACAAGGACGGCATGTACCCGCCGATGGAGCTCGACAACGGCACGTACTACATGAAGCCGATGAACTGCCCGATGCACTGCCTGATCTACAAGAGCCGTGCCCGCAGCTACCGCGAGCTGCCGCTGCGGCTGTTCGAGCTGGGCACGGTCTATCGCTACGAGCGCGCGGGCACCCTGCACGGGCTGATGCGCATCCGGGGCTTCACCCAGGACGACAGTCACATCTACTGCACCGAGGACCAGCTCCAAGAGGAGATCGCGTTCCTGCTCGAGTTCGTGATGAGCGTGCTGCGCGCCTTCGGATTCAGCGACTTCACGGCGAACCTCTCGACCAAGGACCCGAACAAGTACGTCGGCACCGACGAGATCTGGGAGAAGAGCACCGACGCGCTGCGCCTGGCGCTCGAGAAGTTCGGATTGCCCTACCAGATCAAGAAGGGCGACGCCGCCTTCTACGGCCCCAAGATCGACATCGACGTGCGCGACGCCATCGGCCGGACCTGGCAGCTGAGCACGATCCAGTGCGACTTCAACCACCCCGAACGCTTCGATCTCGAGTACGTGGGTGCCGACAACCAGCGCCACCGGCCGATCATGCTGCACCGCGCACTGTTCGGCTCGATCGAGCGCTTCTTTGGCGTGTTGCTCGAGCACTACGCCGGCAACCTGCCGACGTGGCTCGCGCCCGAGCAGGTCCGGGTGCTCGGCGTGCGCGACGACCACGACGAGTACGCGCGCGCCGTCGTCACCGAGCTGCGCGCCGCGGGCGTGCGGTCGGTGCACGAGGAGGCGAGCGAGCCACTCGGCGCTCGCATCCGGCGCGCCAAGCTCGAGAAGGTGCCCTACATCGTGGTCGTCGGTGACGATGACGTGAGGGCTCGTACCGTCGGCGTGAACGCCCGGGGGACCAACGACCCCGACCGCGCGGTCGCCCTCGATGACTTCGTCGCGGCGGTGGTCGCCGAGATCGAGGCGCACGGCGCCCCCGAAGGCGACTAAGTGCCACTCGAGCGCTTCTCGGCGGCGTGGCGCGAGGCCTACGTCAGCAGCGACGACGTGCTCGCCAACGCCCGTGAGGACGTGGCGTGCGTGTTCTGCGCGCTGGCGAGCGAGCCAGTGGACGAGACGACGGGGGTCCTGTGGCGAGGGCGCCACACCTTCGTGGTGCTCAACGCCTTTCCCTACGGCTCGGGCCACCTCCTCGTGCTGCCACTGCGCCACGTCGCGGGGCTGGTCGAGCTGAGCGACGAGGAGTACCTCGACTTCAGCCTGGCGATTCGGCGCACGGCACGCGCACTCGAGCGCGCCTACGGCGCCGAGGGGATGAACGTCGGGATGAACCTGGGGACCGCGGCCGGGGCCGGGATTCCCAAGCACCTCCACGCGCACGCGCTGCCGCGATGGAACGGCGACACGAACTTCATGACCACCATCGGCGAGGTGCGGGTACTGCCCGAATCACTCCCCTCCACCTGGAATAAGGTGCGTCCACACATGGAAACCGAGGCGTGAGCACCGCCACCGATAGAATTGCTTCGATGATCCGGGGGATCAATGTTTGATGGCAACTTCCGTAAGTCGGTCGACTCCACCACGGCTCCCGTGGGCCAGTGGCTCGTCCGCCGGGGCGTCTCGGCCGACGTTCTCACGGGCTCGGGTCTCGTCTTCGCCGCGCTGACCGCATGGTCGATCGGCGTCGGCTACCACTACCTCGCGATCGTGCTGCTGACCCTGACGGGCTTTCACGACATGCTCGACGGCGCCGTCGCCAAGGCCTCGCACCGAGCGAGCCAGCGGGGGAGTTTCTTCGACTCGGTCATCGACCGCGTGTCTGACGCTCTGCTGATGGGTGGCGTCGCGTACTACCTGACCGCGCGCCACCACGGCCAGCTCGTCTTGCTGCCCTTCGCGATCATGACGACGACGTTCATGATCTCTTACCAGCGCTCCAAGGCCGAGAGCCTGGGGCTGTCGGCCAAGGGCGGGCTCATGGAGCGTGCCGAACGCATGATCCTGCTCGGCGTGTCGCTGCTCGCGACCCAGATCTTCGTCCCGATCCTGTGGCTGATGCTGGCGCTGACCGCGATGACCGCCGGCGGCCGGTTCCTGCGGGTCTGGCGGGTCGCCGCGCGGCCCGAGCCGATGCACCGTCCCGTCACCCGCCCGCACCGCAACGCCGGTCGGACGAGGCGGGCGTTGACTCGCGCGTCGCGCCATTGACCGTGGCCGGGCGAACGCGCGTCGCGGTCTTTCGCGCCCTGGGCGCCCTGATCGAACGGGTACCGGAGTCGGTCGCGGTTTCTGGGGGTCGGCGGATCGCGCGGGCCCTTCGCGTGCCCGGGGCTCGTTCCAACCTGGCGATCAACCTCGCCCACGCCCTGGGTGAGGGCCCAGAGGTGGACGGACCGCTCGTCGAGCGATTCGTCGATCGCGCCCTGGCGAGCTACGGGCAGTACTGGGCCGAGAGCGCGAAGCTGCCGGCGCTGTCGGCGACGACCATCTCGGAGCGATTCCAGATCGCCGAAGGCCGCGGCCACCTCGACGCGGCCCACGCCGCCGGCAAGGGCGTCGTCATCGCGCTGCCCCACGTCGGGAGCTGGGAGTGGGGCGGGGCGTTCCTCGCCCAGATTGGGATGCCGATGACCGCCGTCGCCGAAGCGCTCGAACCGCCCGCGCTCTTTCAGTGGTTCAAGACCAAGCGCGAGAGTATCGGCATCACCATCGAGCCCCTCGACGCGCACGCGGGCACCGTGCTGCTTGACACGTTGCGTCGCGGCGGCGTGGTGGGACTCCTCTGTGATCGCGACCTCGTCGGCAACGGGATCCCCGTCGAGTTCTTCGGCGAGCGGGTGACGCTCCCGGCCGGTCCCGCGACGCTGGCGTTGCGCACCGGCGCGACCCTCGTCGCCGCCGCGTGCTACGCGGGCCCGGGGCGCGACCACCACGCGGTCGTCACCGAGCCGATCCCCGCCGAACGACTGGGCCGCCTACGCGACGACGTCGCACGCGTCACCCAGGCGATCGCCGTCGAGCTCGAGGGCTTGATCCGACGCGCCCCGGAGCAGTGGCACGTGCTCCAGCCACGATTCGACCAGCCGTGACGCGCCCGTCGGTGGTGCTCGTCTGTCCCTACGCGCTGAGCGTCTTTGGCGGGGTGCAGGAGCAGGCGCTGGCGATGAGTCGCGAACTGACGCGCCGGGACTACGTCGTCGACCTGATCGTGCCCGATTCTGCTGATCGGCGCGATTACGACACGCCCGCGCAGCTGCACCGCTTCGGTCGTCTGCTCTCGATTCCCGCCAACGGGTCTCGCGCACCGCTGACCCTCTCGCCCGCGGCGGCTCACCGGGCGGCCGCTCTGATCGCGCGCCGCGCGCCTGGTGTCGTGCACTACCACGAGCCGTTCGCGCCGGTCCTGGGCTGGTCGGCGCTGCGCGCACACCGCGCGGCGTCGGTCGCAACCTTTCACCGCAGCGGCGAGGGTCCAGCGACGCGGCTCACCGGCCCCCTGCTACGCGCGCTCGCGCGGCGCGTCGACGTGAGTGTCGCCGTGAGCGCCGCGGCCGCGGCCACCATGGGACGAGCCGCGGGTCTCGAGCCCGACGTCCTGTTCAACGGGTTCGAGATGGAACGGTTCGTGGCCCACCCGCGCGAGGTGCCCGACGTCGTCACGATCCTCGTCGTCGGCCGGCTCGAGGAGCGAAAGGGCGTGACCTTCGCCATCGAGGCGCTTCGACGCCACAACGTAGGCGCCGCGTCACCCTGGCGACTCGTGATCGCCGGTGACGGACCCGAGCGAGCGCGCCTCGAGGCACAGGCGGCGGGGCTCGACGTGACCTTCGTCGGTGCGCCGAGCGACGATGAGAAGCGGCAGTGGCTGCGTCGCGCCTCGGTCGTGGTTGCCCCCGCGCTGCGCGGCGAGAGCTTCGGGCTCGTGCTGCTCGAGGCGATGGCGAGCGAGGTCCCGCTGGTGGCGAGTGACATCGATGGCTATCGTGACGCCGCCGGCGGACACGCGACACTGGTCGCGCCGGGCGACGCCGCGGCGATCGGGGCCGGTATCGCGCGGGCCCTCGGTCGCGACGCGGCTGCGATAGAGGCCGCCCGCAACCACGCCGCGTCGTGGTCGATGCAGCGTCTGGTGGACCGCTACGAGGAGCGCTACGACGAGGCTCGCCGTCGCTTCGGGGTCGCACGGTAGCCTGGGAACATGGCCACGAAGCAAAAGTCGCGCAACCGGCGTCCCTCGACGCGTGATCGCGGACCACGCTACGTAGAGCCCGTCCTCGACCCGACCTGGCAGAGTCCCTACCTTCCCTCGGCCGAGGAGCGCGAGGCTAACGGCGCCGCCGTGCGCCGTTTCGCCTGGCGCCGGCGGATCCCCGTGACCATCGCCGTCGCGGTCCTCGTGGTGGCGCTGCTCGTGGGCGCGATCGTCTCGGTGTGGCTCGCGGTCCTGGGCGTCGTGATCGGCGCGGCCTACGGCTGGGAGCTGTACCGGTCGTTCGGGCGCCTCGAGCGGATCGGCACCGGCGCGGGCGACAGCGTCGCGGCGCTGGTGCGCGAAGGCGGCACCACCCACGATCGCCAGCGCCTCGCGACGGTCGTGGACCGGCTGAGCGCGACCTTCGGCGTCGATGGGGTCGTGGCCGAGATCATCGACGACCAGGGCTACAACGCCACGCTGATGCGACGCCACGGCGGACTAGCGCTTTTCGTGACGAGCTCGCTACTGGCCGACTTCGAACTGATCGAGCTCGAGGGCGTCGTCGCGCACTGTCTGGCGCGTCAGCGCCTCGGCCTGGTCGAGCGCCAGTGCATCGCGGCTTCGTCGTCGATGGACGTCACGGCCCGACGCGCGCTGGCCGGCGTTGGGCAGTGCTACCGAGCCGACGAGGTGGCCGCCGCGGCCATTCGTTACCCACTGGGCCTGGCGAGCGCGCTGCGCCGCTGCGCTGACCAGGGACCGCAGGCGGGTTCGTACTTCGTCTCGCCGGCCTTTGCGCTGACTCGCTGGTCGTGGTTCGATCCCTTCGCCGATGCCACGGCGTCTGACCTCGGTGATCTCGACGACCCGCTGCTGCGCGCCCTCGCCCTCGAAGAGTGGTGAGCACGCCCGGTAGGCTGGGGGCATGACTCTTTCATCTGACAGTTCAGTCGTCGGTTCGGCTCGCGTGAAGCGGGGATTGGCGGACATGCTGCGTGGCGGGGTGATCATGGACGTGGTCAACCCCGAACAGGCCAAGGTCGCCGAGGACGCTGGTGCGGTGGCGGTCATGGCCCTCGAGCGTGTGCCCTCGGACATTCGACGTGACGGCGGCGTGGCGCGGATGAGCGACCCGCAGATGATCCAGGAGATCCAGGCGACGGTGACCATCCCGGTGATGGCCAAGGCCCGCATCGGCCACTTCGCCGAGGCCCAGATACTCCAGGCGCTCGACGTGGACTACATCGACGAGTCCGAAGTCCTCACGCCGGCCGACGAAGACAACCACATCGACAAGTGGGGATTCACCGTTCCCTTCGTGTGCGGGGCGACCAACCTCGGCGAGGCGCTGCGGCGCATCGGCGAGGGCGCCTGCCTCATTCGCTCCAAGGGCGAGGCGGGTACCGGCAACGTCGTCGAAGCGGTACGCCACCTGCGCACCATCAACGCTCAGATGCGCCGATTGACCTCGGCCGACGAGGCGGAGATCTACCGGCTCGCCAAGGACCTCCAGGCACCGCTGCCGCTCGTGCTCGAAGTCGCGGCGACGGGATCGCTCCCGGTGCCGATGTTCTGTGCCGGGGGCATCTCGACCCCCGCGGACGCATCGCTCGTCATGCAGCTCGGCGCCCAGGCCGTCTTCGTGGGCTCGGGCATCTTTAAGAGCGAGGATCCGGACCGGATGGCGCGCGCCATCGTCGAGGCGACGACCCACTACCAGGACCCGTCGGTCGTGGCCAAGGTCTCCACTGGCCTCGGCGCGGCGATGCGCGGCGCCGAGCTCGCGTCGCTCGAGCAGCGCCTGGCCGAACGCGGGTGGTAGCAGCGCCCCTCGGCGTCTTGGCGCTCCAGGGCGACGTGCGCGAGCACGTCGCGGTGTTGGCGGGACTTGACGTCGAGGTCGTGGCGGTGCGCACGGCGGACCAGTTGCGCTCGGTGCGGGGCCTCGTCATCCCCGGCGGCGAGTCGACGACGATCGCGAGGCTGCTCGAGACTTCGGGCATGCGCACCCCGCTCGCCGAGCGGTTGCGCGACGGCCTGCCCGTGCTCGGCACCTGCGCGGGGCTGATCCTGCTGAGCCGGTCGGTCGTGGACGGTCGCGACGACCAGTGGAGTTTCGCGACCATTGACGTCGACGTGCGCCGCAACGGCTTCGGACGCC
>JAJZSX010000024.1 GCA_021849435.1 Actinomycetes bacterium
CAGTGCCGTGCGGGTCTCGGCCTCGTCGCTGCGTCGCGCCTGGAGGCGCAGCAGCGACGAGATCGTCTGGAGGTTGTTCTTCACGCGGTGGTGGACTTCGCGCACCGCCGCCTCCTTGTGCAGCACCACGCGGTTGAGCTGTCGCAGGTCCGACACGTCGCGCAGCAGCACCACGACCCCGGTGACCGCGCCATCGGCGATCACCGGCACGCAGTGAAAGAGGATCGCCACGTCGTGGCCGCGGTCGATCTCCTCCATCGTGGGCAGGGCGAAGTTGAGCGCCCGCTCGACGGCGCGCACGCGCTGGCCGAGCTCGACGAGGGTGTGGCCCTCGACCGCCGAGTAGATGCCGAGCCGGTGCAGGGCGTTGGTGGCGTTGGGCGTGGCGAACTCCACGCGGCCGTCGGCCTCGAGCAGGATGATCCCGTCGCCGACGCGCGGCATGCCCGGGCCGGCGACCTCCTCCTCGCGGAAGGGGAAGGTGGCGTCTGACACCATGTCGCACAGGCGCACGAAGATCGAGAGGTAGACACGCTCGTAGAGCGACGACGGGCCGCGCAGCGGCCCCTGGAGCCGCACAAGCACCGCGATGATGCGGTCGGCGAAGCGCACCGGGATCGCCCAGACCTGGACCGGCTCGTCGACGAGGCCGACGGTGGTCTCGCCCTCGGCACGAACGCCCTGCTCGTAGGCGATGGCCACGCGGGGCCAGTCCGCGGCGTGGTGCAGCGTGCCGACGAGGTCCTCGTTGAGCAGCGTCGAGCGATTGTTCGGGCGCATCTGGCCGACCACGATGAACGAGTCCGCGACGTCTGACGAGGGCACCATCAGCAGCAGGTCCGAGAAGGACAGGTCCGCGAGCAACGACCACGAGGTGGTGAGGCGAAGCAGGTGGTCGATCGCCGGCTCGCCGAGGGCCGTGTGGGACGCGGCGAGCTCGGCGAGGGTCGCCATCAGTGGCTGCGCAGGGGCACGATCGTGCGCTGGCGCTTGGTGTAGGCGGCGAGGGTGGAGACGCCGCGGGCCTCGAGCAGGCCCGCGAGGTCGCCGGTGCGCTCGCCCACCCGCTCGAGGCGGTGCGCGTCGCTCGCGGTCGTGAAGGTCACCCCGCGCGCGACGAGCCGGTCGAGGAAGCCCTCGGCCGGGTACTGCTCGTTGATGGGCTTCACCCAACCAGCCGAGCTGCACTCGACCGAGACGTCCGCCGCCGCGGCGGCGTCGGCCATCGCGTCCCAGTAGTCGCCGGGGTTGGTCGCGTAGTAGCCGGCCACCTTGATCAGGTCGGGGTGCGCCAGCACGTCGACGGCCCTGGATGCCGCGAGCTCCTCGAGGGCGAGCGCGTAGTCGGCCCAGCACTGGTCCACGTCGCGCACGGTCCACTCGGCCATGGGGATGGGGCTGTCGATGTCGTCAAAGGCCCAGCTGCCGAGCCAGTGCACCGAGCCGATCAGCACGTCAAAGGGGTACTGGGCGAGCAGGTCGCTCACCACGTCCATCTGGTCGCGGTAGTAGTCGACCTCGAGGCCGATCTTGACCGGTAAGCCCTCCTCCTTGGCGGTCATCGCGAGGGTCACGTAGTCATCGAGCGAGTTGCGTGCCGTGAAGGCCATGTAGTCGGCCATCACCGGGCTCGTCGCCTCGTGGCTGAAGCGCTCCCAGAACGGTCCGACGAGCGACAGCACGTCGACGAAGCGGTTGGAGTGCTCGGTGAGGGCGAGCTCGGTCACGCCCTCGCCCGCGGCTCGCTCGCAGTACTGGGCGATCTGGTCGAGCCGGTACCAGACCGAGGAGTCCTCGTGGGGCCAGAGGTGCAGGTGGTAGTCGAGCACGCTACGCCGCGCCGAAACCGACCACCCGGTCGACCGGGGTGCCGAACTCGACGTAGGCGATGCGCGCCGAAGGCACGCCGAGGCGCCGGCCCTTGCGATCGGTCAGCCACAGGACGGTCTCGGCGCCCAGGGCCGCCTCGACCTCGGCCATGATCTGGTCACGGTCGGCGTCGTCGGCCAACTCGACCTCGAGTTCGCGCATCGACTGCACGATGCCTATGCGGATGTCCATGATGCTCCTGTCGTCTCAGGGTCCATGTTACGGGCTTGGGGCAGAATGGGGCATGGCCGAAGCACCCTCTGCGCGTCACCACCAGTGGGCCTCGACCATGGAGGGCTACGGCGCGAGCCCCGAGGACCTCACCATCGCCCACCGCGACTCCTCGGCTCACCTCGAGACCCCGTTAGCCGCCACGTGGGCCCAGCGCGAAGCCGACCAGGCGTCGTCGCTCGCCCCCGGCGCGACCCTCGCACACGGGGCGGGCGACCGGCTTCGCCCCGAAGAGCCCGACGAGTTTCGCAGCTGCTTCGAACGTGACCGCGACCGCATCTTGCACTCGAACGCCTTTCGCCGCCTCGCGGGCAAGACCCAGGTCTTCGTCTTTCCCGAAGATCACATGCGCACCCGGCTCACCCACGCCCTCGAGGTCGCCCAGGTCGCCGTCGGTATCGCCCGACCCCTGGGGCTGAACGTCGCCCTCGTCGAGGCGATCGCCCTCGGGCACGACTGCGGCCACGGCCCGGGCGGCCACGCGAGCGAGGAGGCCCTCGACCCCTACCTGGCGAGCGGCTTCGACCACGCGACCTGGGGCGCGGACGTCTCGCTCGCCTCGCTCAACCTCTGTGCCGAGACCTTGGACGGGATCCGCAACCACTCGTGGAGCCGACCAGCGCCCGCCACGCCCGAGGGCGAGGTCGTCAGCTGGGCCGTTATCTAGAGGGATCAATCGGAGTGTCCTGAACCAGCAGAAGGGGACCCGAAGGACCTCAAGTGGTGTCACATCCAACCCTTACCTTGGGTCTCCAGAACGGAGACAGGATGAGAGTTCAGAAATTGATCGAGCCGGACGGACTCGATTCCTACACGGTCGTGGACAGCATCGGACTGCCGATCGAAGTCCTGGATCAGTTCTTGACATACCTGACGGCCCGTAACTCCTCCCCAAACACCGTGAGGTCGTACGCTTTCGATCTTCGGGACTTCTGGACATTCCTCGAACAGCGGGGAATCACTCCGATGGAGGTCGATGTTGAAGACCTCGCGCAGTGGATGACGTGGTTGAGGCTGCCGGGCCCCCTGAGGGGCACCGGGCGGTCCGTCACTCCAATCGACGCCACGCCGCACATGGCCCCCGCTACGGTCTCGAGGAAGCTGTCGGCCGTCGTATCGTTTTACGAGTTTCTCGGTCAGCGTGACGCCAGGGTGCTCCCCCTGGTGAACCAACTGCGCCAAGGACGCCCCCGCGGCACGGGGCGATACCAGCCGTTCCTCGCTCACCTGTCGCGAAGTAGGTCGAAGCCTGGCAGGACGCTGACAGTCAGAGTTTCCCAGACCCGACCCAGCGTCCTCAGCCCCGAGCAAGTACAACGGGTGCTGGAAGGTTGTATGAATCGCCGCGATCGGCTCTTCTTCGCCACGCTGTGGGAGACCGGGGCTCGCGCTTCAGAAGTGCTGGGACTCCGTATTGACGATCTCGACGAGCGACACGGATCGCTGCGCATTGTCCCACGCGACAATGCCAATGGCGCTCGGGTGAAAGGCTCCAAGGAGCGAACCGTGCCGGTGGGTCGCCGCTATGTCCGCTTGGCGATTGACTATCTGACCCTGGACTACGGCTCCATCGACTCGGACTATCTCTTCGTCAATCTCTTTGGCGGGTCCGTTGGTAGGCCCTGGACCTACGGTTCGCTCGACGATCTCGTCAAACGCCTGCGCAGAAAGGTGGGGTTCTACTTCACGCCCCACACCTTTCGCCACACCTACAGCACTCGGCTCCTGCAGGCCGGCGCGCGAATCGAGATCGTCTCGGAACTGCTCGGCCACGCCGACATCCAGACGACCCGGTCAATCTACGGCCACCTCAGCGTTGAGGACTTGCGAACCGAGCTGGACCGGGTCGGTTGGCTCGACGACACGGCGGTGACACTGTGACACTTCGAGTTCTTGAAGTTGACCCGTACGCCAAGTGGCGCGACACCTTGCGCGAAGCACTTCGCCCCGAATTCGACCAGGAGGTGTTCTACTGCTCCGAGCTCACCGGCGTCCTCCATGTTCCCGATTGCATGATTGATGGATGCGTCGGCAGCGAATCGGCCTCTGCCCTCTGCATCGGCCACTACCACCGATGGCGCGATGCCGGCAGACCCAAGGGTGAGCAGAAGTTGGAGTGGGCTGCCACCCAACCGGCAGAACTTCAGGGTCGACGGGCTCCCCAGAAGTGTCTCGTACCGGACTGCCGTCAGGGACAGGACAGCGTTCTCTGCCGAACCCACCTATACGCATGGCAGAAGCATCGAGACTCGATTCCGGTCGAGGTCTGGTCCCTTTCCAGGGAGGCATCAGCCATCTGCAAACCGACCCATTCGTGCCCCGTCGCAATCTGCCAGCTCGATGTGCGACCGGGACAACCCTTCTGCACGGCCCACCTACTCAGGTGGAATCGCAACGGCTCGCCGTCGGTCGACCAATTCGCTAGACAGCTCAACGACGTTGGTCGGGCCCGCTATGACCTCACGACCCTGCCCGAGACCTTGCGTCGTGAATCGCAGTACCTCCTCCAGGCTCTTCATGATCGCAACACTGCCTCAATCCCGTTCTCGCTGGGACAGGAGTTCTTCGGCACCCTTCGGCGCAGCGGCATTGAGACGCTGACCGAGATTCCGCGAGATTCGTGGCGAGACTGGTGGGCGGTACATGGGTCGAGCCGAGGGCTCGGCTCGATCAGCCTCTTGCGGTTTGCCTCGGATGCACTGGCCGACCTCGTCGAGGGAACCGGCTGGGACAACGAATACCCGCGAGACGTCTGGGACCGGCACCGTCTTGGCATCGCCGGAAAGGTCCGCTACCTCGACTTTCGCGATATCACCCAACCTGGACTCCGCGACCTCGTCAAGCGATGGTGTCGACAACGGCTCACTGCCAAAGGAATGGACATGAACGGTGTTTCGAAAGACCTGCTCGCCATGCGCCACCTCTCCGCGTCATTGACGAAACGACGGCCCGGGAAGGACCTCGCGAACATGGACCGCGAGTTTCTCGAGGAGTGGTTCGTTGACATGTCGACGTTCAGAAGTGCTCGTACCAACGAGCCCATTAGTCACTCGCACCGAAAGGCGATGATGAGCGCAGTGAGCGTGCTGCTGCGAGATAACCAGCGCTACGGTTGGCACCCCGAAGTCCCCGCAACCTCCCACGTGCACCCGGACGACTACCCACGGCGATCTGAGCTCATTCCAAGGGCCATACCTGAGTCCGCAATGCGCGCTATCGAGGCACCGGGGGCCCTGGAGATGATCTCGCGACACGAGTACCGGCTGATCACCCGTCTCCATATTGAGACCGGAATGCGCAGCGCTGACATTCGGCACCTCGTGCACTGGCGCTTCCTCTCGAGGGATGGCGCCGGCAAGCCCTATTTGCTCTTCTACAACTCGAAGATCGGACGCGACGCCGTCGTTCCGATCGGCGAGGACCTTGCGAAGGAGCTCATCGGGTGGGCCGACGTTGTGCGATCGAGGTACTCCGATGTCGCCGAGCGAGAGAGTTCACGGCCGCCTTCGTCACGAGTCGGCGCGTTGAAGCTCTTCCCTTCACCGATCGCGAATCCGACCGGATGCAAAGCTATTGGCTACTCGGGCTATCGTGCTGCTCTCCAGAGCTGGTTCGACCGCATCGAACTCGTAGATGAGGTGGGCCGGGCGATCCACGTCACCAGTCACCAGTTCCGCCACACCTATGGCACGAGGCTCATCAACGCCGATGTTCCGGCACACATTGTTCAGGCCTTATTGGACCACACCTCACCCACCATGACCGCCCATTACGCCCGGCTGAACGACAAGACCATCCGCGCCGCGTGGGAGCAAGCCACGGCCAAGATCGACGGCGCTCGCACCACGCCCGATGAGGTACTCGACGTTGAAGGCAGGCTCTCGGACGCGGCGTGGAGCCGACATCGGGTCGAGCAGGCGGCGGCGCTGCGCCTGGCCAATGGCTACTGCGGCATGTCACCCAGCAAGGTCTGTGAGCAGGCCAATCCGTGTCTATCATGCGACCTGTTCGTCCCTGATGCGGAGTTCCTCGGCGATTACCAGCAACAGCTGGACGTCACCGAAGCGGTTGCAGTTAGGGCCCGCGGTGAAGGCTACGTTCGGCTCGCCGAGAAGGCTGACCAAGACGCGCTCGCTCTGCAGGGGATCATCCTGAAGGTCACCGGTGCGGAGTCCGCCGAACCGGTCCGAGTCGAACCACCCCGGCGCCGAAGGAGAGAGAGTGCGAGCTGACAATTCGAGCCACCTCATTGAGGCGGCGAGGCGCAAACACGAAGAGTGCCTGCGACGAGTCACCGCGGCTATTCGCGAGGCCGATCACCTCCACCAACCCGTCACCATCCAAGGTGTCGCTAAAGCGGCAAGGGTCTCAGCTTCATGGATCTACACCCAGCCCGAGATCTACGAGGCTCTTCGCGCTCGTCGCGCCCAAGGAGACCGACAGGTACTCGGACGAGTACCTAAGGTAGAAATCGCGGGACACGCGAGCCAGCAAAAACGGATCGAACTCCTGGCATCACGGCTGAAGGAGACGAACCAGGACAATCACAGGCTGCGGAGCGAGTTGGCCGTGGTCCACGCAGAATTGCGCCGATTGCGTCAACTCCAGCCACGCAGCACTGTAAGCAGGGAGCAAGAAGGAAACCTGGAATGACAATCGACCGACGAAGTGAATGGACATCGACAATGCGGGGCAACCCCACGGAAGAGGGTCTTGTCTTTGCCCACCGCGACACGTCGCCGCCCCGCATCGAGCCGATGCTGCTGTCGAGAGAGCGGCGCGAGGAGCTCGAGGCTCAAACAATGAACGGCGGCGCCACGCGAGCTCTCGGAGCGGGCAATCGCGTCATCGCCGAGCAACCCGACCCATTGCGCACCTGCTTTGAAAGGGATCGCGACCGGATCCTCCACTCCAACTCATTCCGTCGCCTCGCCGGCAAGACGCAGGTCTTCGTCTTTCCCGCTGACCACCAGAGGACCCGTCTGACCCATGCGCTCGAGGTAGCGCAAGTGGCGACGGCCATTGCTCGAGCAACGGGACTCAACGTCGCACTCACCGAAGCCATGGCGCTGGGACACGACTGTGGCCACGGTCCTGGGGGGCACGCCTCCGAAGAGGCCTTCGATCTCTTCATCCCCGGTGGCTACCACCACGCCGTCTGGGGAGCAGACGTGGTTTTGCGGCCCCTCAATCTCTGTCAAGAGACGCTGGACGGCATTCGCAACCACTCTTGGTCCCGGCCGACGCCGTCGACGCCAGAGGGCATTGTCGTGAGCTGGGCCGACCGATGCGCGTACAGCTGTCATGACCTGGAGGACGCCATCAGCGCTGGAATCGTGACCCAGAACGACGTACCTCTGTCAGTGTCGAAGGTCATCGGGGTAACGCGCTCAGCACAACTCCGGTCGCTCATTGGTGCTCTGGTCACAAGCATCAGTACGACGGGCCAGATCGGCATGGCGGCCTCGTACGCCGAGGCATTGGCCGACCTGCGTGCATTCAACTACGAGCGGATCTACAACAGACCCGAGTCGCTCGCACAAGGCGAGTCCGTCGTCAAGGTGTTGACGGCACTCGTCGAGAAGTTCATCGAGTCGCCTGAGCTTCTCGCCGACGGCGGCTCGGCTGAAGGGGATGCGGTGGTCGCGGCGGTGACCTACGTGGCCGGTATGACCGACCGCTTCGCCTTCGATACCGTGACTCGGCTGCTCGGTTGGTCAGCCAGCCAGCTCCCTCGAGGCATCTCGATGCCCTCCTGAGCCGAAAGGTACTTCGGTGCCCGCGCCGGCTCTATGGTGGCTATTGCGTTCGCGGGCGTGATTAATCGCGCCTGCGGGCGAGTTCCACCTCCTCACCAACTCGAGTGCGATCCTCTCTTTCGATCCTGTTGCACGACGTTAAAGGCTGTGACGAGGATGTCGACAGCTCTCTCAACCTGGGCACGAGTGTTCCCGTGGCCCAGCGAGATCCGAACTGCACCAAGGGCGATCTCGGGGCTCACGCCCATGGCCAAGAGCGTTTCGGCGGGTGTGTCTGTACCCGAATGGCACGCTGACCCGGTGGAGGCGAGCACGCCATCGGCCCGAGCAAGCACATCCCTTCCCAAGACGCCTGGGAAGGACAACAGCAACGTATTCGGAAGGCAAGGCTTGGCAGGCGTATGGCGTACCAGTCCTGGGATCTTGTCCGCCAGACCCGACCACAGTTGCCCTCGCAAGGCATCGATCGCCGTCTGGTCAGCCGCGGTGCGTGATGTTGCCAAAACGGCGGCGGCACCAAGGCCCACGATCCCCGCTACGTTCTCGGTGCCCGGACGCAACCCTCCTTCCTGGCCGCCGCCGAGCACCAGTGGTTCGATGTGTGTGCCTGAGCGGACGTAGAGAGCACCGACCCCCTTGGGCGCGTAGAACTTGTGGCCGGCGATCGACAGCAGATCGACACCGAGGTGACCAACGTTGACGTCGATCTTCCCGACCGCTTGGGCGGCGTCTGAGTGGGTGACCGCGCCGTACGAACGCGCCACCGCAGTAATCTCCCCAACCGGCATGATCGCTCCGGTCTCGTTCTGCGCCAACATGACTGTCACGAGTGCCACATCGTCACCGATCATCTCTGCTGCGGTGGTGGCGTCGACGACGCCATCACGCGAAACGGGCAGCCGCGTGATGCTCCAGCCTTGCGCCGCAAGCAGTGCGCACGCTCCCACCGTCGCGGGATGTTCGACGGATGTTGTGACCACGCGACGACGACGTGCCGATGCCAGGGCCGCCGCCCCCCTGATCGCCAGATGGTTCGATTCGGTCCCTCCCGAGGTGAAGACGATCTCGTGGGGCGATGCTCCGATGAGTGTGGCGACCTGGACTCGGGCCAAATCCACGGCACGCCGCGCCTCGTGACCGAGGGAGTGGTCACTCGATGGGTTTCCGAAGGACCGCGTCAGATAGGGCTGCATTGCATCAAGGACCTCCGGGGCGATCGGAGTCGTGGCGTTGTGGTCCAGGTAGATGGAGGACGTTGACACCGCGTCGCTCAAAGCCACCGCCGCATCACGTTGTACTCGAATGCGACCTTGCCCAGGTGCATTCTCCGAGAGGGCGGGCGGACCGTCACTTGGGGCGAAGGTTCGGCATAGAAGTTGCCCGCGCCATAGCCGGCCTTCGAGAAACCGGTCTCGATGAAGCACCCGCCGCTGCCGTCGAAGCGCGTGTCTGCAGACCGACCTTCAATCGCCGATGCGATGTTGTCGGCGACGACCAGCGCTTCGGCGTGAGCGAAGACACCGGCACGAGGCAGTGGCTTGCCAATGCTGAGAGGGATCTGCGCATTGTCACCGATGGCATAGACGCCGGCGAAACTGGTCGCGAGCGTCCCACGATCGACCTCGATCCAGCCCGACTCCGTGGCGAGCGATGACGCCGCTACGACTTTGGGCGACTGGATTGGGGGCATGTAGACCAGCAGGTCGAAGGGCTCCACATCACCGTCGGCGAACTGCGCCCGGCCAGGCTCGACTCGCGCGATCTGATGAGAGGGTCGGTAGTCGATGAAGCGATCCGCCAGCATCGAGATGACCGCCGCCGAGACGTTCGATCCAGCCACGCCCATCGGCCCGGGTTCCGCTGAGTGCACCGCCACTTCGACGTTGGCACGCACCCCGGCGCGCCGGAGTGCGGCGTCGATGAGAAAGGCCGACTCGTAGGGCGCCGCCGGGCACCGATAGATGGGTGCAGCCGTGACCACGAGGACGCGACCTTTGGTCAGTGCGTTGATGCGCGGGGCGAGAGCCTCGGCACCGCCCAAGGTTGCGAAGGTCTCACCGTGTTCACCGAGGCCCTCGATGGAGTGAGTCGCATAGTCAGCACCGAGCGAGACCACCAGATGATCGGCCTCGAGCTCGCGGCCGGCGACGGTGACCGTGCGCCGCACCGGGTCGATGTCCTCGACATCACCCAAGACCACCTCGATCCCGCGGCGCTCGAGAAGTTTGAGCGGCCGCGTCACCTGCCGCGCCGTTCGAGTTCCCGCCATTACCCAGAGATAGGAGGCGGCGAAGCTGAACTCAGGCTCTCGGTTGATGAGGACCACGCGGTGGCGCCGATCGAGTCGGCGGCGCAATCGGTTCGCGGTGGCGACCCCGCCGACGCCCCCGCCAAGCACAACAACCGTTTGCGCAGTCTGGCGAGCGCCGCTGGCCATTAGAACACCAGCACCTTGTCGGCCTCAACGGTGAGCGTGCCCAGCTCATCCATGGTGCTGCGCGTGGCACCCTCGAGAAGGTCCTCCTCGGATAGGGCGCGCGCGTCCATGCACGTACCGCAGACGAACACCCGACCACCCTTGCGAATCACGTTCTTGAGCATCCGCTCGACGTTGTAGTACCCGTTAGGGGTTTGCTGGCCCGCCTTCGCGCCGCTCGCCGCATCGCCCAAGAGGAAGACCGAGAGTTCGGTTCCCTCGTGCTTGTCCAGCAGGTTGGTCGCGAGCCGCAGTCCGTTGTACATCCTCTCAGTGCCGTATGGCGGGTCGTTGATGATCATCAGGTTCTTCATCGGTACTTTCTCTCTCTATGTTGTTAGGTCAGTTTGTTGAGGCCGCGAGGGCGACTTCGTCGCTGCTGGGGCCCACGACAATGGGTAGTCCGGCCTCACGCCACTCAAGCGGCCCCCCGACGAGTCGCTGCGCCTCCATGCCGGCAAGGCGGAGCTGCGTCACGGCTTCGGCCGACATAACGCAGTAGGGGCCACGGCAGTACGCGACTACCCCGTGGTCACGGTCAATCTCGACAAGACGGGCCGGCAATTCCTCGAGCGGGATGCTGACGGCGCCGGGCAGGTGGCCGGCCTCGTACTCGAGTCGAGGGCGCACGTCGATCACGATGACGTCATCCGACGCGGCCCTCGCCAGAAGCCGCTCAATTCCGATCGGCTCGGCACCATCGACCTCACTGAAGAATGCCTCAGCAAGCTGACGCACCTCGGCGAGCCTCGACTCAGCGAGCGTGCGCAGAGCCTGAAAGGTCGTGACCACGGAGCCCTCAGAGATCCGGTAGAAAACGTAGAGGCCCTCCCGGCGAGAACTCACGAGTCCACTGTTGCGAAGCACGCCCAGGTGCCGGGAGGTGTTGGCGACCGACATGCCCGTCGCGGTGGCCACCGACTCTACGGTCCGCTCTCCTTGGGCCAGCAACTCGATGATCTCCACCCGCCTCGGGCTGCTGAACGCAGCGCCGACGCGGGCCAACTGCTCGAAGATGCTGTCCTTGAAGTCACGGGGCTTCATGCGGTCCTTACTCAATTACTTGCTTGAGTACTATAACATCACTTTGTCGAAGCTCTCCAGCCTCGCGATGAGCTGCCCGCGCTGGGCGCGTCGTTGGGCATTTTCGCCGCCAGCGCAGTCGACCCGCGATCACCGTGGGTGCCGGCATGAGACGTTCGCCCGTTCAATCATGGAGCGTCGCGACATTCGACGTCGCGCTTCACAGCGTGACATGATGAAGGCCTGGTCGATTCGCCGGCGCGGCAGGGTGGCAAGTCGCTGCTTGTTGGAGATACTCCACAACGCAACGAACCAGTTCAACAGGCTTAAAAACGCGAAGACCCAAGGTAATCAGCGACCGTATCGCCTACGTCTGTCACGACTTCGAGGACGCGGTCTCCGCGGGCGTCGTCGAGGCCGACGACCTGCCGACCATTGTCGGCGAGCGCTGCGGGAGCCGGCGTGGCCAGCAACTGGGCGCCTTCATCAACGCCATGATCGCGACCGTCGCCGCGACGGGGGTGATCGGCATGGACGCTGGCCACGCCGAGGCGCTCGCGGCCTTTCGGGCCTTCAACTACGAGCGAATCTACCTGCGCGGGGCCTCGCGCGATCAAGCGCAACGGGTCATCGAGATGCTGCGCACGCTCGTCGAGCACTACGCCGCGCACCCCGAGCTCATTGACGAACAGCCCGGCGAGCCCCTCGAGCGGGCCGTCGCCTACGTGGCCGGGATGACCGACCGCTTCGCCTGTCGCAGTGCGGTGACCTTGCTCGACTGGCCCGAGGACCGACTCCCCACGGGCATCGACCGCTAGTCCACCACTGCGCCACAAGCGGTACGCTGCCAAGGTGCCCAAGCGCCTGACCCTGCCGCTGATCCTCGCCCTCGTCGTCACGATCATCGTCGCCGGCACGGCGATCGTCGTGCTCTCTCGGCGCACGAGCGCGCCGACGGTGCTGCGCCCGAGCGGCCTGCCCGCGGCCGTCACGACCAACGAGGCCAACCTCATGGCGCTCTCGCCGGTGCCGAGCCGCCCGGCCCCGGCCTTCACCCTCACCGACCAGCACGGCCGGACCATCTCGCTCGCCTCGCTGCGCGGCCGGCCGGTCGTGATCAACTTCATGGACCCCCACTGCGTGGACATCTGTCCCCTGGTCGCCCAGGAGCTGCGCTACGCGCGCGCCGACCTGACCGGGGCCGCCAAGGACACCGTGTTCATCGGGATCAACGTCAACCCCTACGCCCGCAGCGTCGCCAACATGGCGACCTTTACCAACACCCACCTGCTCAACACCATCCCGACCTGGCACTTCCTCACCGGGACGGTGCCCGCGCTCAAGACCGTCTGGCACGCCTACGGCGTCGTGGTGCAGGCGGCGAGTCCGACCGCTGACGTCGTGCACACCGCGGTCACTTACTTCATCGACCCCGCGGGCAACGAGCGCTACGTCGCCATTCCCGTGGTCGACCACAACTCGTCGGGCGCGGCCTTCCTGCCGGGCAACACGCTCCAGGCGTGGGGCAGGGGCATCGCCGCGGTCGCGGAGTCCCTCGCTCGCTAGCCGGTCGCCCCGGTCCGACCTGGCGCTGGCGCTGGCGCTGGCGACCCGCGGTTACACCATCGACCGGGACCCGGCAACGGCGGGCTCCGGTGGCTAGTGGAAAATCTCGAAGGACGACCGGTAGATCGAGTCGGTGAACTGAGGGACCCCGTCGTAGATTGCCGCCAGCTGCTGGTAGCGCTCGTGGTTCTCATGGATCGGTACGACGGGTTCGCGCCAATGGACCATGCTGGCGACGGCCGCATCCCACGACGGGTGCATCGCGGAACCGACGGCGGCACAGATCGCCGCGCCCAGCCCAGCCCCATTCGACACGGTCGAGCGCGTGACGGGCAGGTCGAAGACGTCGGCGAAGATCTGGGCGAACAACGGCGACTGCGCACCGCCGCCCGAGAGAATCAGTTGGGTGAAGTCTCGCTCGAGCTCGGACGCCATCGCGCGCGTGTGACGGGCCATGGTCAGCGCGATTCCCTCGAGGATGGCGCGGTGCACGTGGAACCGCCCGTGCCGCGCGTCAAAGCCAAGGATGGAACCCTTTCGGAATGGCTGATCGGTCGGAGCCAACCAGTCGAGAATGACCATCAAGCCATCAGAGC
>JAJZSX010000025.1 GCA_021849435.1 Actinomycetes bacterium
TGGGTCCCTCTGGCCCACCCCCGAGCCCCTGGCCGTTGTCAGTGACCTACGCCTGAGATTGCCCGGGCGCGAACTGGCCGCGCGCCTTTACGTGCCCGACGTGGACGAGGAGAGCTCGCTGGTCGTTTACTTCCACGGCGGCAGCTTCGTTGCCGGCGACCTGGATTCACACGACGGACTGTGCCGGCGTCTCGCCGCGGCCACGAACATGCGCTATCTCTCCGTGGCCTATCGCCTGGCGCCCGAACACCCGTTCCCGGCGGGGCTCGACGACGCGCGCGACGCCATCGCTTACGCGGCCAACCATCGCGCCGAGTTTGCCGGTGCCCACGCGTCGCTCATCGTGATGGGCGACTCGGCTGGGGCGACTCTCGCCACGGCGGCCCTCAATCAGCTACGCGACGCAGATGTCGACGTCGCCGCCCAGGTTCTCCTCTATCCGACCCTGGGACCGGGGCTACTCACCGACTCGGGTCACCTCTACCACTCAGGATTCCTCCTCGACGTCGACCACTTGCGGTACGACTACGGGCAGTACCTGGGGGATTTCACCGACGTGACGGACGAACGCGTCTCGCCGCTGCTCGCGAGCGATCTCACCGGTGTGCCGCCAGCGATCATCGTGGTGGCTGAGTGCGACCCCCTACGCGACGAGGCGGTGGCCTACGCGGGCCTGCTCGAACACTTCGGCGTGCGAGTCGAGCTGCTCGAGGCGCACGGCATGTTGCACGGATTCTTGCGCCTGGGCGGGATCGTCCCCGAGGCGCTCTCGGTGGTCGATGACCTGGCCGCGCACCTGGCGCGCGTGGTCGCCTGGCGTTCCTCAGGGATTTTGCCCCCCCCGACCTGAGGATTCTCCCAAAATCTGATAACAATGGACTTCTCGCGCCCACAAGGGCGTCGACAGATCCAAGGGGAATCAATGCAGGGAAGCACACGCGTACGCGCGGCACTCGTGGTGACCGGAATCGCCTCGCTCGTCCTCGCCTCCAGTCTCACGGCGGGAGCGGCCACGACCAAGGTGAATGCGGCCGCGGCGAAGTTGGTGCCAGCGGCGTATAAGCACATGACGCTGCAGGTGGCGACCGACGCAACGTATCCGCCGGACGAGTTCATGCAGGGCACCAAGATGGTCGGATTCGACATCGACCTGATGAACGCTCTCGCGGCGACATTGGGCATCAAGATCAAGGAGAACAGCGTCACTTTCGACAACATTCTCGCGGGAATCAAGTCGGGCCGCTACCAGATCGGCAACTCGTCGTTCACCGACAACAAGGCCCGTGAGAAGACGAACAACTTCGTCGACTACTTCCAGGCCGGCGAGGGTGTCTACGCGAGTTCGAAGTCGAAGGTGACCTTCAGGGGCCTCAAGAGCTTCTGCGGGCTGACTGTCGCGGTAGAGACCGGTACGAGTGAGCAGTCTGACGCCCAGGCCACGGCGAAGACTTGCCCGGCGAATAAGAAGCTAACGATTCGCACCTTCGCTACTCAGACCGCGGCCAACCTGGCGGTGTCCTCGGGTCAGGCGGCAGTCGGCTTCGTCGACAGCCAGGTGGCCGGCTATATCGTCTCGCAGTCTCACGGCAAGTTCAAGCTTGTCGGCAAGGCGGTGAACGTGGCGCCCTACGGCATCGCGACTGCCAAGTCGCCCAGCGGACACGGCCTGGCGATCGCCTTGCGGGCGGCCCTCAAGGTCCTCGAGGCGAACGGTACCTACAAGTCGATCCTCACCCATTGGGGTGTACAGGCAGGTGCCATTCCGGCATCGAGGATGATCCTGAACGGAGCCACCTCCTAAGCCAGTTGTAGTAGAACGGCAGCCATGATGACGAACGGGGACGACGCGGTCGAAGTCGTCCCCGTTCGTCATGTCGGACGCTACGTCGCGGCATTCGTCGTCGCAGTCGCCTTGGCGATGCTGGTGCACACCTTGTTCTCCAAGGTTTCGACCGGGCAGGTGTCGTGTCATATCTCAGCTGGTGCGCGCCACTGCCACCCGGTGACCAACTGGCGCTTCGGCTGGAACGTGGTGTTCCACTATTTCACCTCGCGAGAGATCCTTAGCGGTCTGCTCGTCACGCTGGAGCTGACCGCAATAGCCATGGCGATCGGAATCTCACTGGGGCTCCTCATCGCCATTATGCGTCTGTCGCACAATCGCCTGGTGTCGGCGACCGCGTGGGTGTACACCTGGTTCTTTCGCGGTACCCCGGTGTACGTGCAGCTGCTCTTTTGGTTCAACATCGCCGCGCTCTACCAGACGGTGACCTTCGGGTTGCCCTTTCTCAACGTCACCTTCGCGCACATCAACCTAGTGGCGTTCTTCACGCCCTTCAACACGGCGGTTGTCGGACTGGGTCTCAACGAGGCGGCCTACATGTCTGAGATCGCCCGATCGGGGCTGATCTCGGTTGACGAGGGGCAGATTGAGGCCGCCACGTCACTTGGCATGACACGCTCCCAGACGCTGCGTCTGGTGATCTTGCCCCAGGCGATGCGCGTCATCATCCCGCCGACTGGTAACGAGATCATCTCGATGCTCAAGACCACTTCGCTAGCCATTGCGGTGAGCTTGGTCGAACTGCTGGGGGCGGCCACCAACATCTATTCTGCCAACTACGAGATCATGCCCCTGTTGATCGTGGCGAGCCTGTGGTACCTCATTGTCACGACGGTGCTTTCCACCGGGCAGTTCTATGTCGAGCGCCACTACGCCAAGGGGGCGCTGCGCACTCCGCCGCCGACGCCTATCCAGCGACTGCGAAACGACATGCGTGGCATCGCGGCGAAGTTCGCCTCGGGCCGATCCACCGCGAGAGCGTCGTCATGACGACAGCAAAGGTCGCGTTGATCCCGATGGTTGAGGCCCACGGCGTGCACAAGTCCTACGGCGCAGTCGAGGTGCTGCGCGGGGTTGATCTCACAGTCGCTCGTGGCGAGGTGACGTGTCTCATCGGCCCCTCGGGCTCGGGCAAGAGCACGCTGCTGCGCTGCATCAATCACCTCGAGAAGCACGACGCCGGCGAGTTGCGCGTCGACGGGCACCTGGTGGGCTACGAGGCCCGCGACGGCAAGCTTTATGAGCGTAACGACAAGCAGATTTGCGCCGAGCGGTCGCGCATCGGCATGGTGTTCCAGCGCTTCAACCTCTTCCAGCATCTCACTGTGCTCGACAACGTCACCATCGGTCAGGTGAAGGTCCGCGGCGTCGCCAGCGACGCCGCGGTGGTGCGGGCGCGCGAACTCCTCGCGCGCGTCGGCCTCGTAGCCAAGGAGAAGAACTACCCGAGCCAGCTTTCTGGCGGCCAGCAGCAACGGGTCGCCATCGCGCGGGCCTTGGCCATGGAGCCCAAGCTGATGCTCTTCGACGAGCCGACCTCGGCGCTCGATCCCGAACTGGTTGGCGAGGTGCTCGACGTGATGAAGGATCTCGCCAAGTCGGGCATGACGATGATCGTGGTCACCCACGAGATGGGATTTGCCCGCGAGGTGGCCAACTCGCTCTACTTCCTCGACCAGGGGGTCATCGAAGAGTCCGGCAATCCCCGCGAGGTGCTCGTCAATCCTCGTTCGACGCGCCTGCAGAGTTTCTTGTCCAAGGTTCTCTAGTGTCCTGGGACCTCGAGGAGACCAACGTTGGAACCGGCTTGCCCCTTGAAGGCGTGCGGGTCCTTGACTTCTCGCGGGTCTTGGCGGGTCCACTGTGCGCGATGATCGCCGGTGACCTCGGCGCCGACGTGATCAAGATCGAAGGCCCCGAGGGTGACCCCGTGCGCGCGCTCGCACCACCCCGTTTCGGAGACGACGCGACCTACTACCTTGCGGTCAACCGTCACCGGCGCAACGTCGTGGCCGACCTACGCGACCCTGAGGACTTCGCACGAGTCGCCGCCCTGGTGCGTCAGGCCGATGCGGTGGTCGAGAACTACCTGCCACACCAGAAGGCGGCCCTGAGTATCGACCGACTGCGCGAGGTGAACCCCGACTGCGTGTGGGTCAGCGTCACGCCGGCCTCGAGTGGGGGGCCGGTTGCACTGCAGCCCTCCTTCGACCTGCTCGCCCAGGCGCGCTCGGGCCTGATGTCTGTCACCGGCGAGAGCGGGGGAGTGCCGACCAAGGTGGGCGCGCCTCTCGCCGACGTGGTGACCGGCCTCTACGCTGCCATCGGACTCGTAACAGGTCTGTTCGCGCGCCTCGCCGGGCGAGACGGGCGCGTCTTTGAGGCGCCATTGCTCGAGTCGACGATGACGGCCCTGGTCAACCAGGCCCAGGGCTATCTCTCCACCGGCGCGGAGCCGGCGCGCCTCGGCAACGATCACCCCTCGATCGCTCCCTACGGACCGGTCACGACGTCCGACGGCTTCTTACTGCTCGCGGTGGGCACCGACGCGCAGTACGCGCGTCTGGTGGCGGTGCTCGACGATGACGCACTGACCGGTCATCGAGAGTGGGCAGAAAACAACGCGCGCGTCGCGAACCTCGAGAAGTTGCGCGAAGTCCTTGATGGAGTCTTCCGTACCCGGTCGACGTCGGCGTGGCTCGACGCGCTTGCCGAGGCCGGTATTCCCCACGGACCGATCTACTCGGTGGGCGAGGCCTTCGCCCAGGCCCAAATCGCCGACGGCGACTTCCTAGGGCCGATGTCGACGCCTTCGGGCGAGACGACCGCGATGCGAACGCCTCTCATCATCGACGGGGTTCGACCACAGATCCGGCGGGGGCCGCGACGTCTCGGCGAGGACAACCGTGCGCTCTGGGACTAGATGGTCGGGGACGTGTCCCGCTCGAGGAGTGGTCCGTTGAAGGTGTCCCGGCGGGCGATGTCTTCAACCGATCGCCGTGTGAGCTTTGTGGGCTGATGGCGGGGGTGGCCGAGGGCCACGATGGCGGCCACCGCCCAGGTGGGAGGGATCGAAAGGATGTCGCTCACGGCGTCTTCATTGCGCGTGGCCACGCTCGTCATTACGCCTCCGAGGCCATAGTCGCGCGCCGCGAGCAGGATCGACCACACGAAGGGGTAGATAGAGGCGCCCCCGACGATGGAGTAGCGCGGGAGGTCGCGGTCGGTAGCCGCGAGCGTGGCGAGGTCGGCGGCAACCACCAGCATCGCCGGAACCGCGTGAAGGTTCTCGGCGAAGCCGTCGGGTCGCGACTTGTCAATCGCCGCGTCCCGCTGGGCTGCGGCCGCGGCTCGCTCGGCGTCGCTCGCGATGGGAGAGAAGGGAACCAGTCCCGCGAGTAGGTGGCCCACGTAGTCGTGCCAGGCGTCGAGGTACGCGTCGCGCAAGCGCTCGCGCAGGTCGGCGCGTTCGACCACGATGACCCGCCAGCCCTGACGGTTGCCTCCAGAGGGAGCGTGGCGGGCCGTTTCGAGAATGTCGTAGATCACCTCGCGGCTCATGGGTTCATCGGTGAAGTCACGTACCGAACTTGTTGTACGCAGTGCAGACTTGAGATCGAGAGGCAATGGTTCAGGCATCTCGACGCAGGAGGAGGACGACGCCAACGGAGAAGGCGACGATGACGTAGACCACCAGCACGGCGGTCGCTGTCCAGGCCCCGAAGAAGTTCTCTGGCGCGTTCGTCGACATCATCGAACGGCCAAGGGCCGAGGGCATGAACTTTGTGGCGGCGCTCTGCCAGTTCTGGGGCAAGAGGAAGAGGATGATGGGAATCACGAGCAGCAATGACGTGAAGGCGGAGATGCTGGCCGCGCTATGGCGCAGGATCAGCCCGAAGGCCAGACCTAGCACTGCGAGCAAGGTGAGGTAGACGCCGCCGAGCAACACCGAGCGCAACACCGCGCCGTTTCCGAGTGAGGCGGTGGGCACGACGCCGGAGAAGATTGACTGGCCGAGAAGAAAGGTGGCCACGCACGCCAACTCGGTGACCACGAACAGTGAGCCAACGAGCACGAAGAGCTTGCCCACCACCACGAGGCCGCGCCGAGGTACGGCTGCGAATGTGGTGTGGATCGATCCCGAGGAGTACTCGCTCGTAATGAACAGGGTGCCGATCACTCCGACCGCGAACTGGGCGAAGAGCGTTCCGCCCAGGCTGGCCGACACCGGGTCGAAGGCGAGTTTGCGGATGGGGTCCATCTGACTCCAGTTCGCCCGCACCGCCGTGGCGATGAGGGCTCCCAACCCGACGGTCAGCACCGTCGTCACGATGACGCCCATCAAGGTCGAGCGCACGCTACGGAACTTGATCCACTCGGATCGAGTGACCGAGGTGAGAGTCACGCCGTTCACGAGACAACCCTTGCTGATCCGTATTCGACCGAATCGGCCGTTAGCTCCATGAAGACCTCTTCGAGTGAGGCGCGTTGCGGTGTCAGCTCGTTCAGGGCGATGCCGTCGGCCAGGGCGATCTCGCCGATCGCGGAGCTGGGCACCTTTCCCACGTCGAGCCCGCGCTCGCTTACCGTCACGCTGGCGCCTGCGTCGCGCAGGCGCCGGGCCAAGCGAGCGTCATCGGCGCTGGCGACGAAGACCGTTCCCGCGCTCGTGCGCGTCAGATCGTCCACCGACCCTTGGGCGATGAAGCGGCCACGACCGATCACGATGATCTGATCGGCCGTGAGGGCCATCTCGCTCATCAGGTGAGAGCTGACGAAGACCGTACGCCCCTCGTGGGCAAGGACGGCGAAGAACTCGCGGATCCAACGGATACCCTCGGGGTCGAGGCCGTTGACGGGCTCGTCGAAGAGAAGTACCCCAGGATCGCCGAGGATCGCCGCGGCGATGCCGAGCCGCTGACTCATGCCCAGGGAGAAGCCGCCTACTTTCTTGTCCGCCACTGACGCGATACCAGCGAACTCGAGGACCTCGTCCACGCGTGACAGGGGTATCGAGTTCGAGGTCGCGAGCGCGCGCAGGTGATTGCGCGCGCTGCGCCCGGGGTGCACCGACTTCGCATCGAGTTGGGCGCCGACCTCGCGCAAGGGAGCGGGAAAGTCACGGTAGGCGTGCCCGTCAATCGAGGTCTGTCCCTTGGTCGGCCGGTTGAGACCGAGCATGATGCGCATCGTTGTCGACTTGCCGGAGCCGTTCGGACCGAGGAATCCGGTGACCACGCCGGGAGCGACGTCGAAACTGAGATCGTCGACCGCCACGGTGTCGCCGTAGTGCTTGGTGAGGTGGTCGACGCGCAACATGTTCTGTTTCGAACACTAGCGACGCATGCGCGAATCGATTGGGCGGCGCTAGTGATGTGTGGTCGCCTCGCCTCGTTCGCGACAGAGGGCGCAGGCTCCCGAGATTGCGACGTGGTGGCGATCAAGGAGGAAGCCGTAGGTCATCACCAGATCGCGGCTGAGGGCGTCGAAGTGAGCGGCGGGAATCTCCTGGGTCGCACCGCAGTGCTGGCAGACCAAGTGCCCATGGACCGTACCGGCCAGGTGGTACACGGCGGCGCCTTGGCCGAGGTGCGAGTGCACGACGACACCGAGCTCTTCGAACTCGTCGAGGAGGCGATAGACGGTCGACGGGCTCACCTCAGGGGCGAGTATCTGCACGGCGGTGGTCAGTTCGTCGGCGCTGCGGTGCCCTTCGGCGGCGACGAGAATCTCCGCAAGGCGCCGTTTGGCCACGGTGACGCGTCGGCCCGCTCCACGCAGGGTGGAGAGGATCTCCTCGAGCGGGTTGACAGGCTCGGACACGGGTCCACACTAGGTCGGCGCGGCTCGACGCCAGGACCCGTACAGTCTCTATATGACGTCACGAAACTCCATGGTCTCGGCGGCCGACGCGCTCGCCGGGCGCAGCGAAGCCATCGTCGTGGACCGCCCGCACCTGGTGCTGGGCACGTCCCTCACTGACGCCCCCGCGGGTAGCGAGGTGGCCTACGTGGCCATGGGCTGTTTCTGGGGTGCCGAGAGGTCCTTCTACCGTCTCGAGGGAGTGATTTCCACCGCGGTGGGCTATCAGGGCGGCTTCACGCCCAATCCGACCTACCGGGAAGTGTGCACGGGTCTGACCGGTCACGCCGAGGCCGTCAAGGTCGTTTTCGATCCGAACCGGCTGAGCTACTCCGACGTGGTGGCCCACTTCTTCGAGAACCACGACCCTACCCAAGGAAACCGCCAGGGCGCGGACGTGGGCACCCAATACCGCAGCGCAATCTACGTCACGAGCGACGCCCAAGGTGACGTGGCACGAAGCGTTGCGGCGACCTACGCTGAGCGACTCCGCGAGGCGGGATACGGGCCTCTCACCACCGAGATCGCTTCCGCGGGGCCCTTCTACCTCGCCGAGGAGTATCACCAGCAGTATCTCGAGGCCAACCCCCAGGGTTACTGCGGCCTTGGCGGTACCGGGGTGAGCTGCCCGGTGGGCGTTGCGGGACTCTAGGGGGTCAACGCCGCCAGAATGTCCTCGGCGTCGCGGACCATGCTTGTGACGATGTCGCCCGCAGGGGTCAACTCGCTGATCGCTCCCACCGCCTGACCGGCGGGGTAGGCCTCGCGCGAAGGGTCTACTCCGGGTGTGGACTCATCGCCGCCCAGATGGAACGTGCCGTCACGCATTGAGACGGCTAGCTGTTCGGGGAAGGGCCGCAGCAGTGACGGATTGGCCTCGTAGATGGCGGTGGTGTCGTTCTTCAAAACGCGCATCGTCTTTCCGCTGAAGGCGCGCGAGATGGTGGTGCCGTCTTCGTGGCTTAGCAAGATACCCTCCTTGAATCCCGCGACGGCGCGTGCTTCGGGAGTGGCGATGAAGCGGGTTCCCACCCAGACCCCGTCGGCGCCGAGGGCGAGTGCGGCCGCGAGCCCGCGCCCGTCGAAAATGCCCCCCGCGGCCACCACGGGTATGGCGCCGCCGACCGCGTCGACGATCATGGGTACGAGTGGCAAGGTCGCCACCTGGCCCGTGTGTCCGCCGGCCTCGGTGCCCTGGGCGACCACGACGTCGCAACCCGCGTCCAGAGCGCGGCGGGCGTGGTCGACCTTGCCGCACATGGAAATCACCTTGACGCCGTGGCCGTGGCAGAGGTCGACTACGTTGCGCGGAACGCCCAGGCCGGCGACGAAGGTTGTGGCGCCTCCCTCGATGAGAATCTCCACGTTCTTGACCAACGTGTCGGGAAACGCCGTGAGCAGGTCGACGCCGAAGGGTCGATCGGTAAGAGAGCGCGTGGCTGCGATTTCGCTTGCAAGGTGCTCGCTCGACATCGTTGAGGCTCCCAGGCAGCCGTAGCCGCCCGCGTTGGAGACGGCGGCGACGAGCTCGTGATAGGCCACCCCGCCCATGCCCGCTAACATCACCGGGTGCTCGATGCCCAGTAGTTCGGTCAATCGTGTCTTCACGCTGCCCCCTCGGTGTTGCGGCGACTCGCCGAGCGTAAGAGTACGACTCCAACGACCGCCGCGAGAACCGAGGCGATGAGCAGACCAAGGTCGAACGCGCCATAGACGTCACTACCTACGCCGTAGATCTGCCCGGCGAAGAGAAGGGGCACGGTGAGGCCAATCGCGCACAAGAGTCCGGCCGCCGCGAGCATCTCCTTGGTGATGTCATGCGCGAATCGCGCTCCCAGTCGGCGAGCGCCGAGCACGCCGAGCGCAATACCCGTCGTCTTGCCGACCAGGCGAGCGACGACCACGGCCGAGATGATGGTCAGAGAGGTCGATCCGCCCAGGTGTGACCACGCGAGCCCGCAGTAGGCGGCGGCGAAGAGCGGCAAGACGACGGCTGTCGAGAAGCGGGTCACGGCCGATTCGAGGTGGATCGAGCGGTGGGCCTCGTAGGGCACGACCAGTCCGGCGAGCACACCCGCGAGGGGCGGCTCGACCCCCGAGTAGGCGAGTGACCACCACAACGCCGCAAGCGCGAGGAGGCGCCACGGCGTCGACCGGTGAAAGCGAGAGACGGTGCCGAGAACGATCAGGATTGCACCTGTCGCGGCGAGTCCACCGAGGTGTACGGATGTCGCGCCGGTAGCGGCCAAAATGACGATGCTCGCCACGTCATCGGTGATGGCGAGGGTCAGCAAGAACGCTCGCAGGCTGCGTGGCAGCGACGAACCCGCGACGGCCAGTGCGGCCAGGGTGAAGGCGATGTCGGTCGCCATCGGGACACCCCAACCGCGCACGAGGGAGTGGTTGTGCGTGGCAAGCCCGATCGCGACGAGGACGAACGCCGGACCGGCCATTCCTGCGAGAGCAGCGAGAACCGGTGCCAACGCGTGGCGCAGATCGTGGAGCGAACCGTGGTGGCGCTCGCGAGCCAACTCGAGGCCGACCGCAAAGAAGAACACGCTCATCAGCCCGCTGCCGATGACGTCGCGCCACGACGTAATCCCAAGACCCGTGAATGCTGACGGAAGGGCGGAGAACGTGCGCTGGTATGTTTCGCCAGCGAGCGCAGACCAAATTAGACCGACGAGGGCGCCTGCACTGATCGTCGCCGCTGCCGCGTAGTCGTGATCAAGGCCGCGAAGGACGCGCGACATCGTGCGGCGAAGCATGGCTCGACACTAGTAATCACCCGGATCGACCATCGAAGGGCGCCGATAAACTCCGGTAATTCCGCCACCGACGTCGGAGTAATTGTGAGGGGTCTCGGGTGAGCGATCTGGAACAGACGGCACTGCCCAAGCGGGAGCTGTACTTCGTCTTCGGGGCACTGATGCTTGGTCTGTTGCTCGCCGCGCTCGACGGGACGATCGTCGCTACGGCGCTGCCCACGATCGTCGGCGATCTTCACGGGGCGAACCACCTGAGCTGGGTCGTTGTGGCCTATCTGCTCTCCTCAACGGTCAGCACCCCGCTGTGGGGCAAGCTCGGCGACCTGCACGGGCGCAAAATCTACTTTCAGCTCGCAATCATCATCTTCCTGATCGGTTCCATGCTGTGCGGACTGGCCAACTCGATGATCATGCTGATCATCTTCCGAGCGATTCAGGGATTGGGCAGTGGCGGACTGATGGTGGGCAGTCAGGCCGTGATTGCCGACATCGTGCCACCGCGCGAACGCGGGCGCTATGCGGGATTCTTCGGAGCGGTCTTTGGCGCCGCGACAGTGATTGGCCCGCTGCTGGGCGGCTTCATCGTCGAGTACTTCTCGTGGCGCTGGATCTTCTTCGTCAACGTGCCCTTAGGACTGGTGGCGCTCGCCGTCACCGCTGCGGTGCTGCCGGCGGCGGGCGAGCGGCGCAGTCATGTGATCGACTACGCGGGCATCATCTCGCTGACGATCGCCGCCTCGGCGCTGATTCTCTTCACGTCTCTAGGGGGCACCTCCTTCGCCTGGCTCTCAGTCCCCTCGATCTTGTTATTGTCGGTCGGCCTAACAATGGGAGTCGTCTTCGCCATAGTCGAGCGGCGCTCCGCGGAACCCATCCTCGCGCCCCGACTATTTCGAAATCGCGTCTTCGCCTCGGGCTCTGCAATCGGCTTCGTGGTTGGCTTTGCGATGTTCGGTGCCATGACGTTCCTGCCTCTGTTCTTCCAGGACGTGCGCGGGGCCTCGCCGACGAACTCGGGGCTACGTCTCATTCCGATGATGATCGGTCTCTTCGTTGCCTCAATCGTTACCGGTCAACTGGTCTCGAAGGGGCGACGATACCGGCCGTTTCCAATCGCCGGCACCGCGATCATGACGGTGGGCCTCGCGCTTCTTTCGACCATCGGGGTTACAACATCAGGGTTGATGATGAGCCTGTATTTGGTGGTGCTCGGCGTTGGATTGGGCCTCGTCATGCAGATCCTCGTGACCGCGGTACAGAACGCTGTTGACTCCTCGGACATCGGCGCGGCGACGGCCGGTGCGAACTTCTTTCGCTCTATCGGCGGCTCCTTTGGCACCGCGGTCTTTGGTGCGGT
Source organism: Actinomycetes bacterium (assembly GCA_021849435.1). The sequence goes on from JAJZSX010000025.1 coordinate 11,831, forward strand.
GTTCGCCAACGACCTGCCCCACCAGCTGACCGCTGCCTTCAAGGGCCAGCCGAGCGCCGCGGCGCACCTGTCGCCATCGTCATGGACACCGGCCGTGCTCAAACGCCTGCCCCCGGCGGAACTCGACAAGATTCTCCACGCCATCGCCGCCACGATCCAGCACATCTACCGCTGGGCAACCCCGGTCGGCGTGATTGCGGTCCTGTTGTCGTTGACGTTACCGGAAGTGAAACTTCGCACGAGTCTCCACCGCGTCAGCGAGGAAATCCCCCTCTCCAACGTGGACCCGTTGGCCTAGGGGTCCCGACGTGCTGTGCCGACGGAGGGCGAAAACGGTACGATGAACCTGGGAGACGAAAGGAGGGCGATGCCACTGTCAGAGCATGAACAACGGATTCTGGCGCAGTTGGAAGAGTCGCTTTCCAAGCAGGATCCTCGCTTCGCCAAGAGTGTGCGCGCGACCAACGTGTACTCTCACGGTGGTCGTCGAGTTCGCTGGGGGGTCGCGGGGTTCGTCCTGGGTCTGGCGATCTTGGTTCTGACCTTCTCTCACTGGATCATCGTGGGCCTGTTGGGTGTGGCATTGATGTTTGTCTCGGCGATCGTCGTCGAGCGCAACGCGCGACTTCTGGGTCGAGCGTCGTGGCAGGACTTCACCCGATCCCCTCAGGGCGATGATGCCCACGCGAATCCCGGCTCTCGAGCGGGTTCGCTTCGCGACTGGTTGTCGCGTCAGCGTCGCAAGAGCGAATGACTCCCACCGGGGCGGCCGAGGAGGCCGTTCCGTGTCTGGCCCTCGACATCGAATTGACGAGGGTCGGGGTTGCGCTCGTGGGCGACGATGTCTGCGCGGCTTTTCTTAATGTCGTCGCGCCTCTCGCGGCCCAGAGATCGCTTGGCGGCCTGCTTGACTTTACGTACGGCTTCGCCGTCAATTCGCTGAGCCGTGGCAATGGCGTCGCGTCCCTTTTCACGGAGACGGCGTCGGCGCGCGAAGTCGCGTTCCTTGGGCACTGCGTCAACTTCGAGGCGCGGTCCTCGTCACGTGGTATTCACGGTCCACTTGATGGTGCCGCGCATGTGGGTCGGCGAGGTGTCTCGTGAAGCTCGCCGTGCGCGGTCTCGCGCGTCACGTCCTTCGTCATCCTGGTGATGCGATTGCGCTTGGTCGAGCGGGCTGGCGGCTGCGTCGTCAACGGTGGTGGAGTCAGTCGCCGTTTCTGCCAGTGCCGGATCCGCGGTATTGGGAGTTTCGACTGGCGACGGCTTTGGGCGATCACGCGAGGCACATGAGCGCGGCCGAGGCTGTCGCCGCTGCTCGATGGGCGCTCGCCCAGAAGAGCGGGAAGTAGGTTCTTCCCATGGGGCGTGTTCTCCTGCTCAACGCCACGTTCGAGCCGCTTCAACTAGTCAGTGAGCGTCGCGCGGTTGTGTTGATGCTCGCCGGGCGTGCCGAAGCCGTCGCCGTCGCACCCGAGCCGGAGGTGTGTCGTTCGGCCAGCGTTGTTGTCGAGATTCCCGCAATTGTGCGCCTCCACGACATGGTGAAACTCCCGTCGAAAGTCCGCACGCCTCCGCTGACGCGACGCAGTCTGTTACTGCGCGACAGCTTTCGGTGCGCGTACTGTCTGGAACATGCCGACACGATCGACCACGTCGTGCCTCG
>JAJZSX010000026.1 GCA_021849435.1 Actinomycetes bacterium
GCTCGAGCTGTGGCGCATGACCTCGATCATGTCGGATCACAACCTCGTCACCGAGGCGCGCGACCGCGCCGGCTTCAACGAACTACCCTCCGACCTGGTGATGGTCGCCGGAACGACCTCCCTCGCCGGTGCGGTCGCGCGCGGATGGACGTCGGGCAACCTGGTCAGGCTCGAGAGCTCGAGCGCCGAGGAGATCGCTGCGACGGCCAACGGAGCGAATGCGGCCGTCGTCCTATCGTTCCAGTTCAACGGCGAGATTCAGGGCATCCACATCCACTACTGGGCCAGCTATCGGTCCCACTCGCGTCGCGGTGAGCAACTCGCGAGCGCCCTCGCCGCGGCGCTCGCCAACGCGGACCTGCTGCCGCGGGTCGAGGTGACCGGCATGGCCCTCCCGGTGCTTCGTGAAACCAAGATGACCACGCTGCACATCGAGCACGGTGCCTACGACGACCAGGTGGTCGAGATCGCGACCATCGTGAACGGACTAGTGAGAAAAGTTCTCCACAACTAGACCCTTACGGCGGTGTGCCAATGACTGCCGGGACTAGGAAAATCAGGCCTTTCCTGAGGGTGAATCAGAGTAAACCACAACTTCATCCACAAGTTGGGGAAAACTTCAACGAAAACGTTAGGTTTAATGTTGAAGGTTACTTCGCTTGTGAGATAACGATATACAGACGTTCTAGGTCATCAAGATCAGCAAAATCTATGATGATTCGACCGTTGCGGCCCTTCAGGTCCACGTGCACCCGGGTGTTGAGGTAATCCTCGAGCAAGTGCTCGAGCTCCGCCACGCTGGCGTCGGGCACTGGACGAAGCCGTGGCGCCCCCGAGACCTCACGCGGCATCGGCTCGTCGACGGGCACGATCTTGGGCTCCAAGAAGACCTTCACCGCTTCCTCCGTAGCGCGAACCGACAACTCATTCTTCACGACTCGGGCCACCATCAGGGCCTGAGCGTTCGGATCCGAGATGGCGAGCAGCGAACGAGCGTGTCCAGCCGTCAGGTCGCCGTTGACCAGGGCCGCCTGTGCGGCCTCGCCCAGTTGCAGGAGTCGTAACGTATTCGTAACATTTGCTCGACTCTTGCCTACGCGCTGCGCCACTTGCTCATGGGTCAGATCGAATTCGTCGATCAACTGCTGGTACGCCGCCGCCTCCTCGAGCGGATGGAGATCGACACGGTGCAGGTTCTCGACCACCGCCTGTTCGAGCGACAGACGGTCGTTGACGTCGTCTTGGACCAGTACCGGTACCGTCTCGAGTCCAGCCAGGGCCGCCGCGCGCCACCGACGCTCCCCCGCGATGAGCTCGAAGACGCCCGGTTCGCCATCAACCGGTCGAACGATGAGCGGCTGGAGCACGCCGAGCTCTCGAACCGAGGACGCGAGTGCTTGCAGGCTGTCGTCGTTGAACGACTTGCGGGGTTGGAACTGATTGGGTCGAATCGACTCGACCGAGATGCGCCGGAGCGGTCCGCCGACCTCGACGCCCTCATGCTCGACCTCTTCCTCGGGAGCATCGGGGATGAGCGCACCCAGGCCCTTGCCCAAACCTGGTTTCCTAGCCATTGATGATCTCCTCCGCTAATGCGCGATACGCCTTGGCGCCCTTCGAATTCGGATCGAAGTACGTTATCGGCTGTCCGAATGATGGTGCCTCCGCCAACCGCACCGTACGTGGAATGACGGTCCGGCACAACTCGACGGGGAAGTGACGCCGGACCTCTGCTGCGACGTCTATTGACAGGGTATTGCGCGAGTCGTACATGGTCAAGATGACCTTGGAGATTCGCAAGGTCGGATTCAAGTTCTTCTGGACCAGGTCGACAATTCGTTGAAGCTGTGTCAGTCCTTCGAGCGCGTAGAACTCCGTCTGGACCGGCACCATGATCTCAGTGGCCGCTGCGAAGGCGTTGATCGTAATGAGCCCGAGCGACGGTGGACAGTCGATGAAGATGTAGTCGAAGTCACCGTTCACCGACTCGATCGCACGCTTCAAACGGAGCTCGCGCGAGATGACTGACGTGAGCTCTTGTTCAACGCCGGCGAGATCAAGAGTGGCGGGAGCAACGAAGAGGTTGCTGAAGCCAGTCGGCTCGACGATGTCCACCATCGGCACGTCATTGAGAAGCACGTCATAGACCGAACGCTCGAATTTTCGACCGTCGACACCGAGACCAGTTGTCGCATTGCCCTGCGGGTCGAGATCGACGACGAGGACCCGCTTGCCGTTCTGCGCGAGGGCCGCGCCGAGCGATGTCGTAGTGGTTGTCTTTCCGACTCCACCCTTTTGATTGGCTACGGCGAAAATCCTCATCGTACTGTCGTCCGCCATGAGCCTCTTCCTGCGTTACGGACCCCCGACACCTGTCAAGTCCCCTGCCATTCAACACGGTTTTTGGAAGGTCGTCAAGTATCGATGTTTCACGTGAAACATCATCGCGTCCTGGCTCGAGTGGCCAGCGATGCGTCCGAAGCGAAGGATCCAATTCTTGTAATTCGCTATAAACATTAGGAATTCTCGATCTGCCGTCAGTTTGGCTGCCGGACCCGCGACTCGATGTTTCACGTGAAACATCGTCCAACGTACGCTTGGGGTGTCCACATCCGAACACTTCGCCACACTCGAGCGGCGCATTGGCGCTGGATTTACGCCCTCAAGAATGACATTGCGCAGCCGTGTGTTCCTTCAACGGGACCGAACCGATCATCTCTGACATCCGATCGGCGGTTCGTCCAAACGAGGTCGCCAAAGGCAGTATCCGAAGGCCGTTCGCGACGCTCGGCCAATCCAGTGTCGGGTCGGTGCAATTGTTTCACGTGAAACCTCGGTGGCAGTGCGAATGACCGACGACATCGACCTCGAAGCTCGTATCCCCACCGTTTCAGATACCTGATCACCACGAGCCGTGCGCCGCCGATGCACAACCCGACCCAAGGTCTCCAATGTTCGACGGGGAAGGTGCACGACCCGACCCACTAGACACCGAGGTGGGACCACCTCAGTGTTTCTGAGACCCGTACCCGTCGCGGGGCATCTTGGCGGCCCCGCTGGTGGGCCCCACCGTTGCTACGTTCTCCCGCCTCTCGACTCGAATCGGCGTTACCTTCCCTGGGCGCTGGTGCACGTCCACTCGGCAAACCTGCGTCGGAAGCCCATAGCGATGATCCAACCTCAGCTCAAGGCGCTGATTCGACAGCACCGGGGATTTGGCGACTCGTTGACTCGTACTAGGGTGCGCGACTTGGCTCTGACCCCTCCAATGGACCTATAACTGGTCCTGCCTACCGTTCGCTCCGGTTTCGCCGTTGTTCGATCAATGAACTCCGCGTTCCGTACGATCAGCGCACCATCTACGGAAGGAACACGAAGGTGGTACGCCACGATATCGGCTAGCCCTTTCATGCTCCCCATGTTTCACGTGAAACACCGCATGGTCGCGTCACGGCGTTGTCGCCTGGCGACGCTTTGACCGGCACCCTTGACACAAGAAACTCATGGTCGGGCTACGTGTTCGGCGTCCATGCCGCGCATTGGGGGAGTGCACCGTCGAACTCGGGGTCACGTGATCGCCCTCACCGGTCAGTCCGAGGCCGAACGTCCCAGGGTGGCGAGATGTCGAGTCCTTCTCATACTGCTCGATCTGGGATGTTTCACGTGAAACAAGCCACCCGGCACGCAGCCAGTGCTGATTGCAGCAATTTGGGGCTTTACCAGGCTCTCGGGGTCGCGGTCGTACCACCAGACGCGGGTCACGACCGATTTCCAGCGCCCCACCAGGCCTTCACGGCGATCACGACGGCCACGACGTTGACCAGGTTTGCTACTGCTCACTTGACACCATCACCACGCTGCGCGACGTGAGAAACCGTCAAAGCTACATGGGACCCACGGGTGATCGTGCCTCCGCGACCACTTCCATGCTCTATGGGAATAGACAGTCATCGAAGCGGGGGGTAACGGGCAAAGACCCAGGTGGTGACGCGAACGTGGTCGGACCGCGACGCGGTGCACTCGGCGCGTAGTCCTCACCGCGTCGGCGTCGGCACGCTCGGCACGGTCATGGCATCGAATTTCTGGCCAGCTGTCGTCATGGCTAGCCACGAAAGGGGGGTGCCTTCGCTGCTGGCGAATCTCTCATGTTTCACGTGAAACATTGGCCCACTCACGAACGGGGATTACGGATCCGCTCTCGCGCGTCGTACAGCGTGTGTTCTAGTTCTGGGCCCTCAGAGATCAGTGCGTTGTCACAGTGGCCAGGTACTGTCGTTGTTGGGTGTGCAAGGCGTTGGCCCTGCGAGCGCGCACCGTGAAGCACACGGGACGAGCCATTCGTCACCCGTACAAGCCTCGAGGTTGAGGTAGGGCTCTGGGAGAACCGGGAAATGCCAGGGGTTCCTGGTTATCCGGACGGCGAACAAGCACCGACCGTTGGTCGGTCAAGGCAAACCGGTGTGCCGGAAATGGGACACGCACTGCTAGAAGACGGGGTTCTTTCCTGGTGTGCCCGAGGAACGAGGGAATCGCAGTGGCGTGGGACGAATCTTCTCCATCACCTTGTATCCAGCGCTCGTGCGAAAGGTCCCCCTCGACACGAGACCGAGCTGGTCAAGTCCCGTCGCGCTCCACCGATCGGCACCTTCGGGGGGTTCGGAGACGATCAGTAGTCCGCCGATGTGCAGGAATCGAACTGCGCATTCCGCCGTCACGCCGGGTGGACCGAACGACCGCGCTGTGACGATACTGAACCGCGAATCGCCCCTTGTCTCGCGAGCGAGGACTTCCGCGCGGCCGCGCCACACGCTGCCCCCGCTCGGCACGTCGTCCCAAGCCAGCACTTCGAGTAGAAAGTTCGTCCGCTTCTCCATGGAGTCGAGGAAGGTCGTGGGGTGCCCCCACACGTCAAGTAGTACGAGACCGGGTAGGCCACCTCCACTGCCGAGGTCGAGGATCGTGGTCGGGGGATCGGCCCGATGGGCCCGCCACGCCTCGACGAACCCCTCGGCGTGCTGAATCTGGGGTTCAATTGCACCCGGCCCCAAAAAGCCCCGCGCCCTCGATTCCTCGAGGGCGCGGGTCAACCATAACGATGTCACGGAAACAATTATGCCGGAGCGATCACCACAAAGCGGCGCGGCTCTTCTCCCTCGGACCTTGTGACAACGGTGTCCAGGCCACCGAGCGAATCGTGGATCGCCTTGCGGTCCGCGGCGGACATCGGCTCGAGGGCCCGTTCCTCGTTGGTCTCGATGACTTCCTGTGCGACCTTCTGGGCGAAGCGTCCGAGGGCCGCAACGCGTCGCTCGCGGTACTGCGCGACGTCCACGAGGATCCGGTCGGTGCGACCGGGGCTCTTCGCCTGGACGACGGTACGCGTCACCTCTTGCAGCGCCTGCAGCGTCATCCCGCGCGGACCGACCAGGATGCCCAGTTCGGTCGGGGGATTGGCGTTGACGGCCAATTCGACTGTCTCCTCATCAAGCTCGCTCACCGTTATCTCGGCTGCGATGTTCATCGATGCGAGGAGTCCAACCAGGAACTCCTTCGCGATTGCACCTTGCTCGGCTAGAGAGATTCCCTCGGCCACTGTGTCCTCCTTCTTCGGACTTTTCTCGACCCGTGGGGTCCCCTTGTCTTTATGCGCCTTCTTGGGGTGGTTCTCCCCGTGACCGCTCTTTTCCTTCTTCTCTTTTGCAACATCGTCTCGGCCCGAGTCGAGCGTTCCTGCTTCCTTTCGACCAGACGCGTCAGCGGCCCTCGGCCCGCGATGCTTATCGCCTCGCGACGCCGAGCTACGTGGCCGGTCCTCGCGGCCGGTGCCGGAACGACGGGTCCGCTTAGGCCGCGGTCCCGTCGGGCGGACGCGAGCGCGGACGCGAGCTTCGCCCTTGACGCGCCCGAAGAGACCGGTCTTGGGCTCTTCGAGGATCTCGACCTCGGCGTCATCCTTATTGACACCGAGGTGGGCGAGTGCGCGACTCGTCGCTTCGTCGATCGTCTTACCTGTTGTTTCTACCCAATCCATGGGTTAACGCGCCTTTCTCTTACGCTTTGACCGCGAGCGGGTCTGCTGCTGGGGCTTGATAGTTGAAGGTTTCGGGTCAGCCGCACCGGACTTCTTCTCCGGCTCGATGGCCTCGACTTTCCCGACGGCCGGAATGGACCGCTCCTTCTCCTTGTTTGGATTCGAAACACCCGCGCGGAACATCAGGTCCTGGGTGATGATTCGAATGATGGTCGAGACGATCATGTACAGCACGACCGCCGCGGGAATGACGATGTAGAAGTACGCGAAGAACACAGGAAGGAAGCGCTGCAACATGAGCTGCTGGCTGGGCATGGCCTGTCCGGTCTTCTTGTTGCGATTGTTCATCTGCGCCATCTGGAAGTACTGCAAGCCAACGGCGAGCGCCACCAGGGCGAAGAAGGGGATCGTCGCTCCTAGCGACCCGTGGTGACTAAAGGGCTTGAGGTTGAGGTCCATGCCGAAGGCATTGATCTGACCGTGGGTCGCGATCAGGTTGTGGTACATCTTCGAGGTCGTTGGGATGTACCGAGGCTCAACGACACCAGCCGGCGTGATGTTCGTCAGGCCTCGAATGACACTATACAAAATAAATAGAAATGGTGCCTGCAGGAGGACGGGTAGGCAGCCGCCGACCGGGTTCGCACCCTCTTCGCGGTAGAGCCGCATCAGTTCCTCGTTGAGGACCTGGCGATTTTCCGGGCCTTTGTACTTTTGCTGCAGCTTCTTGATCTCCGGCTGCAACTTCTGCATCGCCATCATCGACTTCGTGCTCTTGACCGTGAAGGGGGTCAAGGCGCCCATGATGATGATCGTCAGCAGCGTGATCGCGACGGCGTAGTTCGGGATCAGGCCGTAGAGGAAGGCCAGCATCCATCCGAAGAGGTGGAAGATCGGCTGAAAGATCGCGCCGATCGAGTGAGTGATGGATGCCATTACTTCGAACTCCTTGTCTTACGCCGAGCTTCTGGGACGAGGTCCACACCGTGTGGACCCAATGGGCGACAGCGGCTCACCCGACGAACCGCGAGCAACACGCCACGCCACGCACCGTGGACCTCGATGGCCTCGAGGGCGTAGTTCGAACACGACGGATAGAACCGGCACGGCGACGGCCGACCCGAGGTCACGCGCTGATAGGCCGTGATGCTTCGAGCGAGCACCATCGCAGCCCAGCCAGGACTACGTGAGGAGCTGTGCTCGCTCGAGTGCCTCGTGGAGATGGGATCTGAGTTGATCATAGGAAAGACTTCCAGTCTCATTTCCGCACTTGATCAGGTATGTTCCTGATCTAACGGACGGATGAACTTCGTCGAGCAACACACGGAGCCGGCGGCGAATGCGATTGCGCACCACGGCGTTCCCGACCTTGCGGCTGATGGTGTAGGCAGCAGCCAGACCACGCCCTTCGGGTTGATCGTCAACGAAGACAACGCGCACTGGCCCGCTTCGGCCCCGTGCGTCGGGGCTGGCGAACCGTGCGAACTGCCGTCGGGTCCGAACCCGATCCGGCATCGATCACACCGTCAGATCGTGACGACCCTTGTCCCGACGAGCTTTCAGCACTGCCCGACCGGCGCGCGTACGCATCCGGGCACGAAAACCGTGCGTCTTGGCCCTCTTTCGCTTGTTGGGTTGATAGGTCCGCTTCACAGAATCCTCTTCTCACGATGTCACACGCGCTTCGCGAAACCCTCCTGGAGGGCCGCGAGCGATAGCGCCGATAATCCTACCGCACCGTCGCGCCCAGCCCCCACCCCACGACCAACGGTGTAACGTGAAACACCCAGGGGTAATCGGCTGAGCACGGGTCCCCCTCCTGTGGATAATGTCGATACTGACTTGTGGAGGAACGAAGTGGCGAACGGAGACGACGTCTGGTCAGCGCTACGAGAATCCTTACGTGGCAGTGCATCTGAGGCCGTTTGGTCCGCTGGACTCAACACACTTCGCCTTGTGGATTACCACGACGACGAGTTAGTCATCGGCGCACCGAACCAGATCCAACTGCAGCGCGTGCAACAGCGCTACCTGCCGCTCATCATCGAACAGGCCAAGCAGATCATCGGTGAGGACGTGCGTGTCTCGTTAACGATTAGTGACCAACCGATGACGAACGTCGACACAGTGACGACACCTGATGTCACCAAGACCGTGACGACGACTACGACGTACGCGCCGAGCGTCGATCGACCAGCTCGTCTCGACCCACGCATGACCTTCGATTCGTTCGTGCCCGGCTCGTCGAACCGTCTCGCGTTCGCCGCCGCGCAGTCGGTGGCAGAAACACCTGGTCGGGCCTATAACCCGCTGATGATCTACGGTAACAGCGGTCTCGGCAAGACCCACCTCTTGCACGCGATCGGCAACTACGTCCACGAGAACTACCCGGGACGAAAAGTCCTCTACGTCTCCACCGAGACATTCCTCAACGACTTCATTCGCGCGATCCAGACGCGCACACAGCTCGCGTTGCACGAGCGCTACCGCGAGAACGACGTCTTGTTGATCGACGACATCCAATTCATGGAGACCCGAGGTGAGACGTTCCACGAAGAGATCTTTCACACGTACAACGCGCTGCACGGCGACGGCAAACAGATCGTGCTCACGTCGGATCGCTCACCGCGCGACCTCGCGGGCATCCAAGAGCGTTTCCGAAGTCGGCTGCTCCAAGGACTCGTCACCGAGATCGATCAACCCGATCTCGAGACGCGCATCGCGATCCTGCACGCCAAGGCCGAGGGCGAGGGGGTCGACCTGCCCCGCGACGTCGCCGAGTGGATCGCGCACCGGGTCCGTGACAACATCCGCGAGCTCGAAGGGTCAGTGACCATGCTGCGCGCCTTCGCCAACCTTCGCCAAGAGCCGATCTCCCTCGACCTCGCCAAGAGCCATCTCACCAACCTCGGCCACGAGCAGGTCACCATCAAACCCGAGACCATCCTGGACGCCGTGTCGGACTACTACGGGCTCTCGGTCGCCGACATCCGCGGCTCCAAGCGGCTCCGGCCACTGGTGCACGCCCGGCACGTCGCGATGTACCTCATCCGCGAACTGCTCAACAACTACTCCTACCCAATGATCGCCCGGATCTTCGACGGGCGTAACCACACGACGGTGATCAGCGGGGTTGAGAAGATCAAAGAACAGCTGCCGGTGAACGGCGACCTCCTCGCCGAGATCAACCACCTCAAGCGACGTCTGCAGGGGGAGGGGTTCGAATAGGTTTGTGAACAACATGGGGACATCGTTGTTGGTTGGTGGGTGACAACTCGTGAGAAATCAACATCACGTGAATCTTTAGGTACGCAGGTTGAGACAGTTTTCGACAGTGGTGTTGGAAATCTGCCCAGGAGTTTCACCGGATCAATCAGGGGTTACAACGATCTATCCACAAATCCACACCCCTACTACTACCAACCACTGTTTCAACTAAACAAGCCACGTAACCTCAGTAGTCAAAGAAAGGCAACCGATGAAGTTCAAATCCGAGCGCGACATCCTGGTCGACGCACTGAGTAGTGCGAGCCGAGTCGTGGCGACGAGGCTCGTTGGCGCCACCTCCGGGGTACTGCTGACCCTGACCGGCAACCAGCTCGTGGTCACGGGCACCGACCTCGACATCACGGTTCGCACGACCGTCGACGTGATCGGACTCGAGGATGGGTCCGTCGTCGTGCCAGCCCGGCTCGTCGTGGACGCGGTGCGCTCCCTGGAGGCGGGGGCCGTCACGGTGGACGGTGGCGAGGAGACCGTGGAGGTCTCGCTCGGGCGCGCGAAGTTCTCCCTGCGCAGCTTCGCGGTGATGGACTACCCCAAGCTGCCACCCATCACCGGGGCCCTCATCACGATCCCCGCCGCCGACCTGATCCAGGGCATCACCCAGGTGGTTCGCGCAGCCGCAACCGACGACGCGCGACCGCTGTTGACTGGCGTGCTCTTCACGACCGAGAACAACGCGCTTCGACTGATCGCGACGGACTCCTACCGGCTGGCCGTGCGCGACGTGCCGGGCGTCTCCACCATCGGTGCGAGCCAGGACGTCCTCGTGCCCGCCCGCGCCTTGCACGAGCTGCAGCGCTCCGCGTCCTCGCTGAGTGACGACGCCGAGATCGGGGTCACGCTGACCAGCGCCGAGATCTCCTTCGTCGTCGGGCGCACGAACATCGCGTCGCGCTTGATCGAGGGGAACTACCCCTCGGTGCTCCAGCTGATCCCCGCGAGCTACCCCAACCGGCTGCGCGTCGCCAAGGACACCCTGCTCACGTCGCTCAAGCGCGCGAAGCTCCTCGCAAAGGACTCGACCTCGTCGGTGCGCCTGCTCGTGAAGGACCGCATGGTCGAGATCCGCACCCAGAGCCAAGACACCGGGGACGTCGAGGACAACGTCGACGCGGACTACGTGGGCGAAGACCTGACGATTGCCTTCAATCCGAACTTCCTGATCGATGGCATCGAGGCCGTGCCGAGTGACGAGGTGGTGCTCGAGATGTCGGACTCCGTGCGACCCGCGATGGTCCACGGCGTCGACGACGAGCGGTTCCGGTATCTCTTGATGCCCGTTCGCGTCCAGTAGACGGGATGCATCGCCGTGGGACTCCACGAGCTCACGCTGCGTAACTTCCGACTCTTTGACGAATACCAGTTCCGGCCCGACCACACGTCGGTCACGGTCTTTCTCTCGCCCAACGGCACCGGCAAGAGCTCGGTCCTCGAGGCCGTCTACGCCCTGGCGACGGCTGGTTCGTTTCGAACGAGCAGCGCCGCCGACATGGTGCGAGCCGGCGAGTCTGTCGCCGAGGTCCACGGGGTCCTGTTCCACCAGGACCGCCGGGTCCAGGTCGATCTGACACTCACCCGTGGCGCCCGCTCGACCCAGAAGCGGATGCTGATCAACGGTCTGCGTCCCCAGTCGCGCGCCGACCTCGCCGAAGCGCTCCCGCTGACGGTCTTCACTCCCGAGGGAGTGGACGTCATCCGCCACGGGCCCGAGCAGCGCCGGGACTTCCTCAACCACGTGATGAACGACGTAGATCCGAAGACGAGTCCACTGCTCGAACGGTTCACCCGCGTGCTCTCGCAGCGCAACGCCGTCCTGCGCCGGATCCAGGAACGGCGCGCCACCCCAGGTGAACGCGAGGAGCTCGAGGTCTGGACGACCGACCTCGCGAGTACTGGGCTGGAACTGGTGGGCGAACGCGAGGCGTTGCTCGCCCAACTCGACCCGCTGGTCAACCAGTACTACCGGGCCCTCGCCGACGACGGTCAGCCGGTCGCGCTGGGTTATGACCGCTCGTGGAGCGGCGACCTGCTCGACGCGCTACACGTCGCGTTCGACGACGACGTCGCGAGGGGTCACAGCACCAAGGGACCACACCGCGACGACATTCTGATCACCCTCAACCATCGAGACGCCCGACGTCAGGCCTCCCAGGGCGAACAGCGCTCACTCGCGTTGGCGCTACGGCTCGCGGGCCACGAGCTGATCCAACAGCGCCGCGGCGTCGACCCGCTGCTATTGCTCGACGACGTCTTCAGCGAGCTCGACCCCGTGCGCAGCGATCGGCTGCTGGCGCTGCTGCCCGTCGGCCAGACCCTGGTCACGACCGCCATGCCGCTGCCCACGAAGATGAAGCCGGCGTCGATCATCGACCTGGCGACAGGACGCGCGTGAAGGGCAGGCGCGGCGAGCCGGCGTCGCTGGGCGACATCTTGAACGTCGTCGCCGGCCGCCTCAAGCGCGTGGACGTTCGGTTGATCGACCAGGTGCGCGCGATCTGGGACGACAACGTTGACGAGGTGTTGCGCGCGCGCTGCCAGCCCCTGTTCATCAAGGACGGCGTGCTCGTGATCGAGGTTCCCTCGGGTGCGTTCGCCCAGCGGATCACCCAGGACGCGACGGCGCTGCTCGCCGTCTTCGAGCCACTCGGGGACGCCGCGCCGCGCTCGATCCGCTCGGTCATCGCGCCCTAAAACGACGCCGTTTGAGCGTCGCGGCCGGGCAGGGTGCGACACCCAGTCGGGTAGGATGAACAGGTCGAATTGTGGTGGTCGGCGTCGCCGACGAGCGCCAAATTTTCACGACCGAGAGGAATGCTTCGTGACCGGAAAATCCAGGGGTTCAGCCAGTTACGGGGCGAGCGACATCACGGTCCTGGAAGGGTTGGAGCCCGTTCGGGTTCGTCCGGGCATGTACATCGGCTCGACGGGTCCCGCTGGTCTGCACCACCTCATCTGGGAGGTCGTCGACAACGCGGTCGACGAGGCGATGGCGGGCTACTGCACGAGGATCGACGTCACCCTGCTCGCCGACGGGAGTTGTCGCGTCGTCGACGACGGACGCGGCATCCCCACCGACGAGCACCCGCAGTATCCGGGTAAGTCGGCCGCCGAGATCGTCTTGACGGTCCTGCACGCCGGCGGCAAGTTCGGTGGCAGTGGCTACAAGGTCTCGGGCGGACTCCACGGGGTCGGCGTCTCGGTCGTCAACGCGCTCTCTTCGAAGCTGACCCTCGAGATCGATCGCGACGGGAACCGCCACCAGCTCGAGTTCCGCGACGGTGGCAAGCCCCAGGGCCCCCTGCGGGTCACTGGGCCGGCGCCGAGTGGACGCACCGGCACGACAGTGACCTTCGTGCCCGACCCCACGATCTTTGACGAGGTCGAGTTCCGCGCCCAGACCGTCACCGAGCGGCTGCAGATCATGGCCTTCTTGAACCGCGGGCTCGAGATCCGCTTCGTCGACCAGCGCGCCGGCCGGGCGGCCAAGGAGACCTTCAAGTACACCGGGGGCATCGTCGACTACGTCCGGCACCTCAACAACTCCAAGGAGTCGCTCTTCCGCAAGGTCGGCTACTACGACCAGTCCGAGGAGGGCCAGGAGGTCGAGGTCGCCTTCCAGTGGAACACCGGCTACTACGAGAGCATCCACTCGTTCGCCAACGGCATCGCCACGATCGAGGGCGGCATGAGATCG